>JBEPXU010000242.1:0-3716 GCA_041641735.1 Ectothiorhodospiraceae bacterium | reverse complement strand
CACCTTGACCAGGGTTGACTTGCCGGCACCGTTGGGGCCGATGAGGGTGACGATCTCCTTGTCATGGACGGCAAGGTTGACGTGATCCAGCACCATTCGCGAACCGAAGTGTACCGTCACGTCCTGTGCCTGGGTCAGTGGGGGGGGGCTAGTCATGGTGATTACCCCGGCAGCGCGGACAGAGGCCGCAAATCTCCACGGTTTGTCGTTCGATCTCGAAGCCGAACTGACGGGCGCTGCGATCGAGCTCTCCGCTGATGGACGGTTCGTCCAGCTCGGCCACCCGCTGACACTGGCTGCAGACAAGAAACTGACCGTGGTGGGGGGTGCCCGGTGCGGTACAGCCGGTATAGGCGTTGAGGCTCTCAATCCGGTGGATGAGTCCGTGGCCGAGCAGAAACTCCAAGGCACGATAGACGGTCGGCGGGGCCGCCTTGATTCCGGCCTCACGCAGCCGCTCCAGTAATGCGTAGGCCCCCACCGGTTTGTGTTCCTGCCACACCAGTTCGAGGATTTGCTGGCGTTGCGGTGTCAGGCGCCCGCCTTGCTCGCGGCAAACGTCCCTGGCTTGTGCCAGCGCTGCGTCGACGCAGGCGCTGTGGTCGTGGCGCTCCGAGGGAAAGAGGGAGATCATCGGCTTGCCCATGCTCTGCTCCGGTGAAATAATTGTTACATTATAACATTCCATCCCCGGGGAGCACTATGTTGCGTGTATTCGTTCTGTTTCTGGTCATGAGCTGGAGCCTGCCACTGCTGGCTGCCCCGAAGGTGGTGGCCAGTATTGCACCGATTCATTCACTGGTGGCAGGTGTCATGGATGGCGTGGGTGAGCCGATCTTGTTGATTCCTGCCAACGCCTCGCCCCATGCCTACGCCCTGAAGCCCTCCGATGCACGGGCATTGAGTCGGGCGGAGTTGGTGGTATGGGTCGGTGAGGGACTAGAGATGGTGCTGGAGCAGCCGCTGCATTCGTTGGCCGGCAATGCCCAGGTGCTTGAGCTCAGCACTTTCGATGGTATTCATCTTCTGCCTGCCCGCGAAGGAGGGGCCTGGGATAAGGGCGACCCGCATGAGGAGCGTGAGCATGGCCATGGCGATATGGATACCCACCTGTGGCTTGCCCCGGCAAATGCCCGGACGATTGTCGAGGCCGTGACAGAACAGCTGGTTGCGCTGGATGCCAAGCATGCGGATCGTTACCGCGCCAATGCAAACACAATGAAAAAGCACATCAGTGCCCTGGAGGCGGAGATCAACAAACAGCTCGCGCCGATCAGGGAGCGACCTTACATTGTGTTCCACGACGCCTACCACTATTTCGAGGATGCTTTCTCCCTGCATCCTGCAGGGGCGATTTCTGTTACCCCGGATCGCAGTCCCGGCGCGCGCCGTTTGAGTGAAATACGAAAGGTGATCCGTGAGCGGGGGGCGGTGTGCGTATTCAGTGAACCTCAGTTCCGTCCGGCCACGGTCAGGGTTGTGCTGGAGGGCACCGGCGCGCGTAACGGTGTCCTCGATCCCCTGGGAGCGACGCTCACTCCGGGTAAAGCGCTTTGGTTCCACCTGATGCGGGGACTGTCCCGTAACCTGAGAACGTGCATGGAGCAGTAAAAAGCGGGGCAGTGAATAATTCTTATGCCTCCCCGGCTGGACTCAGAAGGGTTTGACCACTACCAGAATCGTCACAGCGGTCAGGATAAGTACCGGTATTTCGTTAAAAAATCGGTAAAATTTGTGGCTGCGATGATTGCCATCCTGGGAAAAGGTTTTTACCAGCTTGCCGCAGTAGAGGTGGTAGCCGATAAGGCCTGCTACGAGTGCCAGCTTGGCGTGTAGCCAGCCGCCGTTAAAACCATAACCGAGCCAAAGCCAGGTTCCCAGTACCAGCGCGAGTATCGAAAGCGGGGTCATAAAGCGGTAGAGCTTGCGCTCCATCAATTTGAGTCGTTCGATCTCCGCCGTTTCGGTTGCCATGGCGTGGTTGACGAAAATACGCGGCAGGTAGAACAGACCGGCAAACCAGGAGACGACAAAAACGATGTGAAAGGCCTTGATCCAGAGCATCTTTACTTACCCCTTTTGCAGCATGCCGAGGATTTGGCTATGCACGGCATCCATGTCCATTTCTCCCAGCTTCTGTCTGACGATGCGCCCATCCGGCGAAATGAGGAAGGAGGTGGGGGTCAGCTTGACCCCACCAAAGGCGTCAGCGGCACTACCGTCACGGTCCAGACCAACGGTGTAGGGCAACTGCTTGAGCTTGACCATTTCCCGTACCTGCGACTCCGGATCATAGGACATAGCGAGGGCGATGAGCTCAAAACCCTTGGGGCCCAGTTCGTTGTAGAGCTTCACCAGGTGGGGCATTTCCTTCACACAGCCGGGGCAGGTGGTCGCCCAGAAGGTTACCAGCACGGGCTTACCTTGCAGGGAGGCCAGCGAGATCGACTTTCCCTCCAGGGTGGTGATCGCGAGGGTGGGGGCCTTTTTAAGGCCGCTGGGGCTGAACCAGACATAGGCAAGGATGCCGACGAGGGCAATGGCAAAACCGGCAATGGCAATATCTTTGGCTTTCATTTCAGTGTTTTCTGTCTAGGTGCATGATTGGGTGGGAGAAACACTCAGTTCCCGGATTATACCTCAGCGGGTCTATCCCGTTTGTCCTTATCGTCGCCATTTGGTTCCTCGCCCTTCAGGCGATCCAGGAAGCCCTGGGCCAGTGAGCGATAGATCGGTTCATGGCAAACCAGCCGGGAGGCACCGTAGGCGATAAACGCGGTGGCCATCAGCGGCAGCAGCATGGTGTGGTTGTCGGTCATCTCCATGACGATGACAAAGGCGGTGATGGGTGTCTGCACCACTCCGGTAAAGTAGGCCACCATGGTGAGAATGACAATGGCCTGTACCCCGGGGCCGCTGAAGAGGTCGGCGGCTACCGAGCCGAGACCGGCACCGGTGGCCAGCGAGGGGGCGAAGATGCCGCCGGGAATACCGCTGAGGTAGGAGGCGACGGTGGCGACGATCTTGAGGAAGGGGAAACTGTGATCCACATCTCCGCTACCCGTGATCACCGCCTGTGCCTCGGGGTAGCCGGTACCGTAGACGGTACCGCCGGAGAGGATACCTGCAAGCGCCACCACCAAGCCGCAGAGGGCCGGTACCAGGAGCGGGTGGCGACTCAGGTGCGGCGCGACCCAACGCGAGCCGCTGACCAGGGTGCGGGCGAACAGCCCGCCCAGCAGTCCGCCGATAACACCGACGACCGGTACGATGTACCAGCCGGTGCCCAGCTGCAGAGTGGCCTGGCTGGTGCCGAAGTAGGTGTAGTTGCCCAGCACGGCCAGGGCAGTGATACCGGCCAGTACCACGGCGGTGAGCATGGTGCCGCTGGTGCGCTCCTCGAAGCTGCGCGCCATCTCCTCGATGGCGAAGACGATCCCCGCCAGCGGCGTATTGAAGGCAGCAGCGATACCGGCGGCACCGCCGGCGATGATCAGGCTCTTGTCCAGATAGTGGCGCGGGAAGTGGGCATACTGCCCGGCGGCGTACATGATTGAGGCGCCTATATGCACCGTCGGCCCCTCGCGACCGATGGAGGCGCCGCAGAGCAGTCCCAGCAGGGTGAGGAAGATCTTGCCGATGGCGATACGCAGCGACAGCACCGAGCGGCGCAGGTAGTGCATGTCGGGGCGCATCTCCAGCGCGGCGATGGCCTG
>JBEPXU010000241.1:0-3722 GCA_041641735.1 Ectothiorhodospiraceae bacterium | reverse complement strand
ATGGCCACTAGCGGGGCGTGGTCCATATTGGCATCCGCCACACCGGTAATGAGATTGGTCGCCCCCGGCCCGAGCGTAGCCAGGCAGACGCCCGCCTTGCCGGTCAACCGGCCATAGACATCGGCCATGAAAGCGGCGCCCTGCTCATGCCGCACCACCACGAAACGAATGGATGACTCAAGCAGCGCATCCATAACGTCGAGGTTCTCCTCCCCCGGGATGCCGAATACATATTCGATTCCCTCGTTTTCCAGACAGCGGACAAAAAGCTCAGCCGCTTTCATTAGACCCTCCAGCGCATGATAGGACTCATGCAGCCAAGTCTAGTTGTTTTTTCTGGCGGCTTCCCGTGCAATCAGTGCATCGGTGATCTTCAGCATCCGCGGGTAGGTTCTGGACTGACGACCGCCGGTCTGATACTTGCCGTTAATGACCATGCTGGGAACACCCTTGATCCCATACTTCTTGGTCAGGTCCGCCGCACGGCGAACCTTCGACTGCACGGCAAAGGAGTCGAACGTCTCATCGAACGTGTCGCCATCAACACCGAACTTGGCAAAAAAGGCCTTGATCGCCTCCGGGGTATTCATCCGCTGACCGCCACGGTGAATCGCATCGAAGAAGGGCGTGTGAAACTTCTCCCCTACCCCCAGAAGCTCGGCGGTATAAAAGGCCTTCGCATGCAGGCTCCAACGCTTGTTGTTAAAAATGGCGGGGATACGAATAAACTCCACATAATCCGGCTTGTTCTCCAGCCACTTATCCACCATCGGGTCGAATTCATAGCAGTGTGGGCAGCCATACCAGAACATCTCTACCACCTGCACCTTGCCGTTCGCACCACCGGGCTGTGCCGGGGTTATCATCAGATAGTCCTCGCCGGCCTTGTACTCCTCGGCATGGGCCGCGCCTGCAGCCATAAACATCAAAGACAGTACCAGTAACAGCTGGGTAAACACTCGACGTATCACGTTATTCCTCCGGTTTGTTCTTTAAATTTCAGTGCCGCAGCGGCATCGGTTGTCACTACTATAACCGATGGTCACACCCCTGCACATAAAGCAGCTTGTCCCCTTTCCCCCGTCAGTCGTGTGTTTTATGCTATGCCTATCCCAATCGAAGGAGTTGGCCATGGGCGAACACAAAAATATCAACCTGAGCGAGTTCCTCAATCAGCAATACCTGTGCGAGGCAATGACCACACGGGAAGTCCAGACCCTATTGGATTTCACCGAAGAGGTTCAGTTCAAAAAAAATGAAATTATTGCCGATATCGGTGAAGTCGGCGAGGCACTCTATTTCGTGGTAGAGGGTGAGGCCGCCCTGTTCCAGCAGGCCGAAAGCGAGACAGTGGAAATCGGTCGCGCCGGCTCCGGCGGCATGATTGGCTCCATGTCCTTCTTCGATCGCCAGCCCCGTTCGGTACGGATTATCGCCATGAGCGATAACACCCGGCTCATTCGCCTCAGCCGCACCATGTATTCGCGCCTGCGTATCGAACACCCGTTCATCGCGGTCAATCTACTGGAGGATGCCATCGTCAGCCTCGACGCCCTGTTCCGTCGCGTTAGTCAGGATGTGGCGGCCTTCTCCCGCTATGTCTATGGCGGCACCATGCGTTAATACCGCACTCTGTCAGGCACAAAAAAAGCCCCGCACTGCGGGGCTTTTTTATGGCGTCTGTAACGCTAGAGCTGACCGTAGGAGTGAAGTCCGGAGAGGAACATATTCACGCCGAGGAAAGCAAACAGGGTCACGAACAGGCCGACAATCGCCCACCAGGCCAGCGGTTTGCCGCGCCAGCCCTTGGTCAGGCGCAGGTGCAGCCAGGCAGCGTAGTTGAGCCAGACGATGAGCGCCCAGGTCTCCTTCGGGTCCCAGGACCAGTAACCGCCCCAGGCCTCGGCCGCCCACATGGCTCCCAGTACGGTGGCCACGGTAAAGAAGGCAAAGCCCAGCGCAATGGCCTTGTACATAATATCGTCGAGCTGTTCCAGGCTGGGTAGTCGTGCAGCCAGCTTGCCATCGGGATATTTCTCCACCAGCAGATAGGCGATACCCAACATTGAAGCCAGGGCAAAGGCGCCGTAGCCGACGAAGTTCGCAGGTACGTGGATCTTCATCCAGTAACTTTGCAATGCAGGCACCAACGGCTGGATCTCGTGGGCGCCGCGGTCAAAGGTGTACCAGAGCAGGAAGCCCACCGCGCCGCTGATCACCGTCAGGGCAAAGGCCCCCATGGCGCGATTATTGTAACGGCGCTCGTAGAACAGGTAGAGCAGTGCGGTAATGATGGCGAAGAGGATGAACACCTCATAGAGGTTGCTCACCGGAATGTGGCCGACGTCGTGGCTGATGAGGTAGGACTCGCGCCAGCGTACCATCAGGCCCACCAGCCCCATCGTCGCCCCTGACCAGGTCAGGACGGTACCGACGCGTCCGCTGAACGTGGAGCCGACAGCCAGGGAGAACCAGTAGGCCAGGGTCGCCATCACGAACAGGGCGCTCATCCACATAATGGCCGACTGGCTGGAGATGAGGAACTTAAGGAAGAAGCTCTCCTCGCCACGGGCCAGGTCATCACCGTAGAGCCCCACAGCGGCAAGGCTGATCGCCGCTACCACAAGGCTCAGGCTACGTACCGGCTTCCAGCTCCAGCCGAACAGGATCAGGCCGATGGCTGAACCAAACAGTATCCCCACCTCGTAACTGTCCATCAGCGAGGAGTACTTGTTATAGGCCACACCACTGCCGACAACAACCAATAAAGCCCATAGCCAGTCATACAGCCCCAGGCGCTTGAACAATGAAGGTTTATCAAACTCGTTCTGCAGGGATTCCTGTGTTACGGACATCGCTTTTCCTCACTCTGTACGGCTCGGCTCTGCACCACTTTCATGGCGCAAATCCTGCCGCAGGAACTCAAATTCTTTGTCAAAGTTACCGCGTTCACGGTGACCGGTCGCGGCAAACAGTACCGCGGGCTCTTTCTCATCCTTCGACACCCGCAGCCACAGGCGGCGATGGTGCAGATAGAACATGAAGAAGACACCCAGCATCAACATCACACAGCCAAGATAGACGATATTCTGACCCGGGGCCTTGGTTATTTGAAGCCCGGATGCCTGGATCTGCTGGAAATTCTCCATTTTCATGTACATCGGCGAGCCATAGGGGCCGATGAGCGAGATGGCATTGACCGCATCGTCAAAATAACGGGCCTGCTGCTTGCTAATCCCGCCTGAGATATCGACTCCCTCATCGGAAAGGAGTTCCAGATAGAGGCTACCCAGAACACCCTGAATGATCTTGATATAGGAGGAGAGTGCCTCGCTACGCTTCTCCTCGGGCACATTCTCTTCGGTCTGCGCCACCACCGCGTCGATACCCTCATTCACAAACATTTTCACCAGGCCGACCATCGACTCGGAAAATTTCGTGTAGATCGGGTCGTTCGGGTTTATCCCCATGTCTGTGGCGGCCTGCTGACGGGCAATGGCACGAATCTTCGACTCATCCTGTACCATCGCGAGGAACCGTATAAAGCGCTCAACCCCACCCTCGGGGTCGACGGGAATATGCAGGAAACGGTAATCATCGGCCTGACTGGCACGCATACCGCTGAGAAAGAAGGGACGGCCATCGACCATCACTGGCGCCATATAATTGACGTACTCACGGGCCTCGCCGTTGGCGGCACGCAGTTTGAAAACAACGCTCGG
>JBEPXU010000240.1:0-3723 GCA_041641735.1 Ectothiorhodospiraceae bacterium | reverse complement strand
TCACTCACTGCGATAGGCGTAAATTGCCACGCACATCTGTCGATAACGCTTATGTTCCCCACAGGCGACACCGGTGTAATTGAGCTTCGGCTTTAGCAAATTCTTTCTGTGGCCCCTCCCGGGCACACCGTCATCAATAAACAGCTGGGCAACCACATCGCGGGCATCGTCGTAACCGTAGGAGATATTCTCGGCAACGGTGGTAAATCCCTCCTGCTCCATCACGCCCGACAACCTTTCCCCAAGACTCTCACCTGAACTGCTGGCGTGACTGACGATCCCTTTGGGCCCCGTATCAAGGACATGTGCGCGTGCAACCCTTGTCAGAGGCTCCGACCACGTGAGTTGTGACAGAGGGCTTTCACGTTTGATCGCCGCGATCGCCTCCCTGACCACCGGTGCCCCTTCCCTCATCCGCACCCCGACTTCACTGTTGAGGGGGTAATAGATACTGCCGGATATCCTGTCGAGGATACTCTCAAGCACGGCGGCATAGTCCGCCGGGTTCGCCCGCAGTCTGTTTGTTTCCCTAAATACCCCGCGAGCAAGTTCTCCAGCGTGCTCCGCACCCGCCCCCTTCGTCGAAACAGGTTCGTGGCTAACGGTACAACCCGCCAGGAACAGAAATATCGCAGTAAGGATTACTGCCCGGTATCCACCTAGAACGTCAAGATCGTTTCGCATCGTTTTATCCACAGCCCGAAGCATTCAACCCCGGAAATCGTTACTTGTTGCCAAACACCGACTCCATCTGCTCAACGAGCCCTTTGATGATCGCCAGGAAGCGGTCGACTCCGACCTGACCCAGCTCCTTTCGACAGGCATTTAGCGCCGAGAGCGCGATATTGAATGCCGCATGGAAATTCCCCTTAGCGATAAAGTCGGCCACCCTCTGGGCTTCGTGCCCACTGTCCACAAGGCACCTCCCGAACCATATATCGAGCATGCCGGCTTGTCCGTCTAGTCCGTCACAACGACGACAGTACCGACCACATTGGCTTTTGGAACAACACCCCAATAGCGGCTATCGCGCGAATTGGTCACGGCTGTCTCCGTGAACGAAGTAACCGTTTGTCAGGACCGATAGGAAAATCCCTGCCGGGGAATCCGCCAAAGTACCCTACAGTATAGGTGTGCACGCCAAAGGTTACCTGCTTGAAGCGATGAGGGCGGCTCACACCGTTTTTCGAAAGGAGGTGGAACGATACCCTTACCCACCTTTCACCGGAGCGAGACAATCGACATCGTCGTTACGAGGATTGTTAACATGGGTCCCCACCCGGTAGCACCGGATGGCCGGCTCCGCTGGCGTATGAAGTATCGACTGCAGCCTCTTGAGGGAGGTCCTGTCATCAAGCCAGTCGCCCCAGTCTTTTCGGGCCAGCATGACCGGCATGCGCTCATGGACCGGCTGCACTGTCTCATTAGCCTGACCAACGATAATGCTACAGGAGTGTATCACCTCACCATCACCCTCCCAGGTCTCCCACAGCCCTGCGAAGGAGAAGAACTGCTCCCTGTCAACGGGTTCGATACGCCATGGCTTCTTATGTCCGGCATGCCCCTGCCACTCATAGAAACCGTCGGCAGGTATGATGCACCGGTGCTGGTGGAAGGCATGCCTAAAGGCAGGTTTACTGGCCACCGTTTCCACCCTGGCGTTGATGGTGGAGTAGGCGATTTTCTTGTCTTTTGCCCAGAACGGGATCAGTCCCCAGCGAAAATACTCCAAATGCCTCTCACCGTTTACAGCCACCACGGCAGCCACGTCCTGGCTTGGTGCAATATTAAAGCGCGAGCCGGTAAAGCGCTCGGGGTTAACCAAGCTGTAATAGTGCAACAAGTGCTCGGTATCGGTTATCAGAGAGAATCGTCCACACATAAAGTAATATCGTGGTCTGTCCCGGTTCAGTTAACTAATCACAGCCGTCCGATGGTGCAACATAGGTCTCATCGTCAAACACCGCGGGTGTCATGATAATATCAACTGTCAGGTCTTTGCCGCCGACCGATATATCCTTAACCCAGACGTCGGTAAATTCCACCTTTGACGCCCGCAGTTTGTACCTTCCTCTACCGACCAACAGGCGGTATATTCCATTCCTGTCAGTCCGCGCCGTTTCAGCAATGACATTGTTGTCTGCACCGATAAGCGTAATTTCAACCATCGCAACCGGTACAGCGCCATCGGTGACACGACCCGATAGGGTTTCTGCCAAAAGCGTGCTGCTGATTAACAGCAACACAATAGAAATAAACCCGTTGCGATACAACATCATTGAGCTAAGCAATAAACCCCGTAGCAAGAGCACCCTTATAACGCTGGAAAAGCAGTTTATCGTTGGTAATCACCCTACACCCTTCTGCGACCTTGATATTGCCTGGCGAAACGGGCAGGTATGCTTCTGCACTTCCGCCATCTATGAGGCATGTGCTCGCAATAACCGCCTTCTTACCTGCACGTCATTCAGCGTGTTTGTCACAGCCAATATTCACGCGCTTCCTTACAGGCTGTTCTGGTGCAGATAAGGAATGAGGACTGCGGAGGCAATACCAAGCAACATCATGATAGGCATGGCCAGGCCGAGCAGTGTCACAATGCCACTATTGGGTGGCGGCTGAAGTCCAAAGCGGTTTTCTCCCTTTGTTCCCGGAGCGGCCCATAACACAATTGTGAGGATAAAGTTGGCAACAGGAACGAAAAACAGAAGTGACATCCAACCACTGAGATCCATGTCATTTAAGCGCCGCACAGAAAAGGTAAACGTCGCGACGATTGCAACGATATAAATCACCACCATAAAGATGAAAGCAATTGCACTACTAAATTCTGCGGACTGGTTCACCACCGGAGCCAGTGCTGCTGCAACGATCCCACCACCACCCGACAGAAGGATCATAAGCCCCATACTGTAGGCTAAATAGCGCAGGCGTCCTATACGGCCGGAAAAACTCAACACCCTGACATCACCAAAGGCGTCATTTCCGGCAACAGCCAGATCGCTCTCCGGTGCGGTATACGGATCGAAATCTCCTTTCGTCATCGTTATCTCCCTTTCACGCTTGTGTACTATTGTTTATCTCTCACACCGACAACACAGCCACTAAAGCTTCTTAGTCTATGATTAGAGCCCCTTTCTCATTACATACCAATCAAAACGCCCACAACAGGTCACCAGCTCACCAGCGTCGCGGATCTGGACATTAATTCCCAACAGCGCTCTCCCCTTTACGGTGAGACGTTCAATAAAACGCTCAATGTCTTCCTGATCGATGTCTGTATAGGCCGTAATCGTACTTTGTGCCGGATGTTTATATTTTAACTGCGAGTTACGAAGTACTGGAATGACACTATCGCCAAGATCCGGAAAGAGATTTAGCAGGGAATCTCCGCTTGCCGTTTCTGCCAGAGAGAATTGTGCGGCTGCATGTATCGTCTGCACATGATTGATAACGGCAGGTTCAAAGGGAAGGGAGAGCTCACCGGAGGCACCACGTTTAATGCCTACCGTTCCGACAAAAGGTATTTCAATAACATCCATAGTCCACCTAGCAGGGCGACAAGCCTGATAGCAATATACCCACATACCCCAGATATTTACACTGTGAGTATCCTGTCCTTGTTCACTTAAAACTTATCGTTTTTCTCTAAATCCTTGATCTGGCTATCATGAAAGCGCGCCAACAGTAGCATCGCCAGGGTGGCACCGATTAGGGCAAACA
>JBEPXU010000239.1:0-3748 GCA_041641735.1 Ectothiorhodospiraceae bacterium | reverse complement strand
TACAGTTCGTGTCGATGTGCAGGGCGAGGAGATGCTGTTCAGCAAGGGAACGCCCGCCGCGGCCTAAGCCGCAGCACTCAAACCGAGAAAGGCCCCGCAAGGGGCCTTTTTTTCGTGTCGTGAAAAGGTGTAGGAGCGACGGCGGACGGCATGTTCCCGACGCCGTCGAGCACCGCCATCCATGGCGGCGTCCCCGTCGCGATGGGGGTTCGCAGTGAGTGCGCCTTTTCTCTGCTATCTTCACTACATATCGTGCAAACGGGAAGCCTGCCATGCTGCTTAGGGGATCGTGCCATTGCGGAAGTGTGCGCTTCGAGGTCGAGGCGCCCCACCCCTATCCGTTCCTGCTCTGTTACTGCTCAATCTGCCGCAAGACGGGCGGTGGCGGAGGTTACGGCATCAATTTGGGTGCGGATTATACGAGCATGCAGGTGGAGGGGCGTGAATTGGTTTCGATCTATCGGCCAGTCATCCGCGATGAAGCGAGCGGAACCGAGGAGGAGAGCCCCGGCGAACGGCATTTTTGCAGCCGTTGCGGCAGCGCATTGTGGGCCTGGGAGCCGCGATGGCCGGAACTGGTCCACCCGCATGCTTCAGCGATCGATACACCGCTGCCTGTACCACCGGTGCGCAGCCACATGATGCTGGGGTCGAAGGCGCCCTGGGTGCCGGTCTTTGCCGAACCGTATGATCGTTTCTTTGAAACCTATCCGGATGAGTCGCTGGCCGGATGGCATCGACGTCACGGCCTAGAGGGGGGCAATTCGTGAGCCTGCTCGAGACGGTGGCTGTCAGTTGTCCCTATTGCGGGGAGCCGAATGAACTGGTGATCGATACCAGCGTGCCCCAGCAGAACTATGTCGAAGACTGTTTTGTCTGTTGCCGTCCGATGCAGGTCTGGACAGAAACCGCCCATGATGGGGAGGTGAAAGTAATGGTACGAAGTGAAGACGAGCTGTATTGAAGTTTGTGCATGCGGGGAGAATCAAAAACGGGGTGCTAAACCACCCCGTTTTTGATTGTGAATCTACGCAGTCTTATAAGAGGGTTCTCAGAAAGCCCCGCTGGCTCCTGCCTGCATGATCTCCATCAGGTTGCTGTTGATCTTGGTGGCCATCTTTTTCAGCTCCGGTGGCAGCTCGGTATTGTTGATCAACATATCCAGGTTGATCATCATCAGCGAGGTGGTGCCGTCCTCCTCCTCGACAAGCGCGATCCGGCACGGCATATAGGCGGCAAAGATGGGATTGAACTTCACCATCTTGTAGGCATCCTCCGGATTACAGAACTGGAAGATCTCAAGTCGTCCCGACTCAATGCCGCGTGCCTGCAGCTCTTTTGACAGCGGCTGGTGTGCCACCAGTTTCATGTTCAGGGTAATGGCGCGGGACTGGAGTGCATCGATGGCATCATCTGCGCTGACGCCATCGGCCAGTTTGACGCGGACAACGGTTTGGTTGATGTCGATGGACTGGGTGGGTTGCTGAGCCGGAGCCTTGCTTGGGGCTTTGCTACCGGCAAAGGCCGTCGTCGAGATAACAAGCAGTATGGGGAGTAGTAGTCGGCTGAGTGTGTGCATCTTGCATGCTCCTGTGGTGTATGTCTGGGTGCGTAACGCGAACTAATAATTGAAGTCTATGCGTTGATGAGAAATTTGCTATTTATCTCCCTATGGTTTCTGTGGCTGCTTTTCAACCGCTGGTAAATATTTTGTGTTTACCCGGTGCCGCTGGCAAGATGAGTGATATAACAATTACCAATAAAAAAATCATGAGCCAAAACGCCACCACGACCGCCATTGAGCCAAGTGCAGAGACGCTGAGCAACCCGTTACTGAAATACTTTCTTGCGACCCGTCCGCCGTTTCTACTCGCCAGCCTGGTTCCCTGCCTGATTGGTTTGGCGACCGCCGTGGCCGATGGTGTGGCGATTGAGGTGCCACTCGCTGTGTTGACGGTGGTCGGTGCACTACTTTTCCATGCTGCTGCCAATGTGCTGAATGATTATTACGATGCACTCAATGGAACCGATGAACTCAATGAGCAGAGACTCTACCCCTATACCGGTGGCAGCCGTTTTATTCAGAACGGTGTCTTGAGTCGGGGGCAAACCGCGCGATATGGATTTGCCCTGCTGCTGGCCGGCATCGGGGTTGGTATCGTGCTGGTGCAGCACAGCGGCAACGGTCTGTTGCTCATCGGTCTGGCAGGTACTGTGATTGCCTGGGCCTATTCGGCACCACCGCTGTCACTCAATAGTCGTGGACTGGGTGAGCTGTGTATCGCCATCGCCTTTGGTGTTTTGATTATCGTCGGTGCCGATTATGTGCAGCGGGAGACCTTTTCGCTGTTTCCCCTTCTGGTGGCCGTCCCGTATGGCCTGCTGACCAGCAGTCTGCTCTATATCAATCAATTTCCTGACCGTGAAGCCGACGCAGAGGCGGGAAAGCATCATCTTGTCGTGCGCCTGGGACCGCAGCGTGCCCGTTGGGGCTATCTACTGATGGTGTTGGGGGCAAACGGTTACTTAATCCTGCTGGTAACGCTGGGGGGGCTCACCCCATGGGCACTATTGGCGTTACTGTCGGCCCCGCCCGGGGTGATCGCGGCTGCAACGCTGTTACGGTATGCCGTGCAACCCTCTCAGCTTGCGCCAGCGATTCGTCTCACCATCGCCTCGGTGGTGGCGCACGGTTTATTGCTGGCGACCGGTTTGATCCTCGCGTAATAAAGCGGACTAGCAGATCCGGGGCAGGGGGTCGTCCTCCAGCTCCTGCAGCGTTCTCTCCCCCCCCAGTTCGGTCTCCAGGATCAGGTTCTTCCCATTTGAAGAGAATTCACCGACCTCGGCGGCCAGCTCCCCCTGGGGCAGGGCCTGCCAGCGTTTGAGTGCTTCGGGAACCGCCTCGGCAGCCACGGCGGCCACCACACGTCCCTCGCAGGCAAGATATAGCGGGTCATAGCCGAGGATATCGCAGACCGACCGTACCGCATCCCGCACCGGAATGCGCGCTTCATGCAGGCGTAACCCCAGGCCACACCCTTTCACCAGCTCCCAGGCGACCGTCGCCAATCCACCGCGGGTGGGATCGCGCATAAAACGCAGCCCCTCCAGTGCTTGAAGACTCTCGGTCAAGGGGTAGACCGACGCGGCGTCCGAGCACAGATCGCCGCGTAGTCCGAACTGCTCGCGAGCCAGCATGACCGCGGTGCCGTGATCACCCACCGGACCGCTAACCAGCAGGCGGTCACCCGGGCGGATCTGTCCCATTCCCAAGTGTAACCCCTCAGGGCGTATACCCACCCCGGTGGTGGCAAGGTAGAGACCGTTGGCGTCGCCGCGTGGGACGACCTTGGTATCCCCGGCGACGATCGACACCCCGGCCTCTGCTGTGGCATGGGCCATACTGTCGATGATCCGTTTTAGTTCGGCCAGCTCCATGCCCTCCTCGATAATCACATTGAGGGTCAGGCTGTGAGGGCGGGCGCCACTGACAGCCAGATCATTAACGGTGCCGTGGATCGCCAGTGAACCGATGGTGCCTCCGGGAAATTCCAATGGCTTGACGGTGAAGCCGTCGGTCGTGATTACCACCTCTCCGGCGGGAAGATTCAGGGTGGCTGCATCGAGCTGCATTTGATCGCGATCGTTATACAGCGGGGCAAAAAGCTCCTCGATCAGGGACTGCATGCGTCTGCCGCCGTTACCGTGTGCCAGTGTGATATGTGCCATGATTGCCGTCAGTCAA
>JBEPXU010000238.1:0-3751 GCA_041641735.1 Ectothiorhodospiraceae bacterium | reverse complement strand
CACGATGCCATATCATAGCATGGCTTGAAGGTATACCTGAATAATACCATAAATATTAAGCGGTTATTATGGTTGCCGTGTACAGGATTAGCAGCGGAGAAGGGGGATAACGCCGGTTTATGAGCCATCCGGGGCTGGATGAACGTATCAACGCACTGCAGCAGACAAGCCAAACATTATGATAGTTAAAAGGTCGCTCCTCAGGAGCGGCCTTTTTTAGCCCATGGAACTGAAGTCGTAATCCAGTTTCGGTGTCGGTTCCTGAAGGAAATAGCCCTGAATATAGTCAATGCCGGTTGAATAGATGGTAGCCAAGGTATGCGGGTCTTCTACCGCGTTGGCGACAATCTTTTTGTCTCCTTCGGCGGTCAGGGCGGAAATCTCATTGACCTTATCTTTGGCCTGTTGGCTGCTGCTGAGCTCACCGATAATTGAGGCATCCAGCTTCACAAAGTCCGCATTGCAGTGTTTAAGCAGGTTCTCGAAATTGGGAGCCACCCCGAAATTATCCAGGGCCAACTTCACATGGAGCTGCTTCAAACCCTCGAGAAGCACTTTGAGAGGCTTGAGGTTGCTGCTGGCAACCCGTTCACTGACCTCTAGGACAAGGGATTCCGGTTGTGCATTGGCGGCCTTGAGGATATCGCGCATCCATGGAAGCAACTTTTCATCCTTTAGGGAAGCGCTGGATATGTTAACAAAAAGCACCACCGGTTTGCCTTTTCGACGTTCCATTGTCACCGCTTTGATGGCATGGGCAATAACCCAGCGATCCACAGCCGGCATTAGGCCGGCTTTTTCAGCAGCAGGGATAAATTCCTGTGGCAGCAGCGTATTGTTATTTTCATCCTGCATACGCACAAACACTTCGTAGTTTTCCTTTTCATCCCCTTTGAGGCTGACGATAGGCTGGAAGATAAGCTGCATTTTGTTATTGCGCAGGGCATGCTTGAGCTGCTTGCCCAGTATTACCATGCGTTCCTGTTCCGCCATCTCATCTTCGCCGGGGATATAGATGCGGTAGCGGTTTCCACCCATCTCTGTCGCTTCCTGCAGGGCCTTGTCGGCGCGGTTGAGTACTTCCTGTACATTGGTGGTTGCTTCGTTGTAGATACCGATACCTACGCTGCAGGTGGTGGATACGGTCTGTTCACCAATTTTAAAGGTGTTATCTTCGACTGCCTTGCAGAGTTTTTCTGCAAAAGCCTTGGCCTTTTCCGGGGAGCTGTCATGCAGCAGAATGGTAAAAGATTCCCCCTCAAACCGGGCGATGAAGTCATTGTTGCCATCAAGCTGTTTTTCCATGAATGCCGAAAGATCAGCCAGTAGCTGGTCGCTGGGGCCAATCCCGATCTCTTCCTGTGTCTGTTTGAAGCTATCAGGTCGCAGGTAACACACCACGCCTTCCTTTCCGCTTTTTCCGACAACTGCAGTAAAGGCTTCCAGAAAAAACTGTCGGTTATAAGCGCCGGTGAGCAAGTCGCGCTTACTCATGTCGCTCAGTTTCTTTTCCAGTTCCGCGTTATTTTCCTGGGCACGAATGATGATTTGGGTGCAGGGTTCACCATCATACGCCGCGGGGGTGAATTCCATCGTCAGGCTAAAGTCGCTACCGTCAGGGCGCAATCCATCAATATCAATCGTATTGCTTTCTGTTTTCCCCTTATCGAAGTCGCGCAGGAATTTTTTGAATTTGGCGTGTTCCTCTTTTTTTACCATATTGAGGATCGGCATTCCCTCGATCTCTTCCATGTCCGAGTAGCCGAAGGTTTCCAGATAGGAATCATTGGCATAGATATGCATGCCGTCGTGGACCTAGGTGATGGAATCTCGTGAGCTATCCACAAGAGTCTGGGCACGCTTGTTGGCCTCCTCAAGTGAGGCTTGAATTGTTTCCAGTTTGCGGTGTTCCCTCGAGGCGACGACTTCGCGTAACACCGCATGCTGCAGGCGCATGGGTTTGTTTATGTACACGACATCCCGGGCACCGCCAGTGAGGATTTCGTTGATTTTATCTTCATCGGCGTTATCACCGATGACCAGAAGCGGAACCTCGCACTTGGACTGTCGGATGATATCGATGGCTTCCAGTGCACTGAGGTAGGGGATCTGCGGTTTGGCAAGAACCATGTCACAATCGTTTTTTGCCAGTGCTTCACGCAGGTCTTCATCATCTTCAATGCGATCAGCGTGTACTGCGTGACCGGCGTTTCGCAGCATGTTGGCCACTGTCTCGGCATCATTGGATGAGTCATCGAGAACCAGCAGGTGGAGTGTTTGATCGGCTAGCACTTTTAACCTTCTACGTCCTGAATGTCCTTGGAAAGGGGCTATTCTAGGTATTTACCCCGTGGGACGCTACTGTAATTTACATCGGTATGGGGTTTCCAGCCTGCAGTGTTATAGCTCATCCCACACTGAATCGAGGTGGCTCGTTGCGCTTTGTGCTTTATTTTCTGGATGGGTGGATTGTCTCGATTTTGAGGTGTGATTAAACAGGAACTGCACGAAATGGCCGGTATCCTGTAATTTATGGGTCAATTTAAGCTTCACATCATCGCCTGGCATGTGCAGGCTCAGCTCATTGCCTGGCTGGAACAGCATAATGGGGGTAATCAGGCTCCCGGGTTGCTTGAGGGCGGGGATTTCCGGCAATAGCAGTGCGTACTGATATTCACCGGCACGGCCGCCTGAGTGCTCATTCTTCACCATTACGGGGTGGGCCTGTGGGGCCAGCGCCTGAACACCAATCTCCAGCTCCCCTTCCGAGCCTTGCCGCATCCAGCGAACGACTCCGATTTCCCAGTTATCACTTTCCCTATTATGGTGCATACCAAGCAGTTCGCCGACCTGGACCTTGGCCTGCTGTGACTGTTCCAGTGCCAGCCGATAGCCGCCGGCGCTTTCGTTGCGTATTTTCCAGGTCTCCGTGATCAGCTTCTGTGAATGTGTACCACGCTCTTTCTCTTTTGAAGCTGTAGCGGCCATATAGTGTTCATAATTGGTCTTCATTTTCTGGCTGGAAAATATATCCCACACATCATCGGTACTTTCCTGGCTGATGCCAAAGACCTCTTTACTGTTGTAGTTGGAGGGTCTGCTGTGCAGGCGGGGATCGGCCAGTTCACGGGTCAGGGCGCGGTGCAGCATGGTGCTTCCGACCAGGACCTCAATAGTGGCATCCGAATCGCTGCGCGAAAAGCTGCGCTTAGGGGCTACGCCGAGGGTGCGTATCAGTCGACGCATGAGGTCTGTGTTGACCGGCGCCTGGTCGCTCTCACTCCCTTTCTCTTCCAGCTCCGTTGCTAGTACCTGACTTAACTGGTGAGTATCTACCAGGCGGCAGAGTTCGGTGTTGCAGTCCCTGTGATCAAAGACCTGGTAGTCTGGCGCCTCATCACTGTCCATGTGCACAACAAATAGCGCATCGCCGGCGGAAGGGGCATTGTAGGGGATAATGTGGGCATGCCCAGCCCAGCGAGCCAATGCCAGGTAGAGCGCCTCGGCTTCACCCTGGCGCAGCCGGTAGGGAGAGGTCAGCGCAAGCAGCAGTATCTGTTTATAGACACGGGCGATGCTGGAGTCTGGCATCTGTGTGTTGTAATCATCCCTGATTGCGTCCTGGTAGATCTTTTTGTACTCGGCGTGCAGGAACAGGGCATGGAGTTCAAACCAGCTATCCTTGGGGTGAGGGGTGTAGGTTTGATAGCAGATGAGCATGCTCTGGCTGAGGTAGCGTATCGCACGGTGG
>JBEPXU010000237.1:0-3764 GCA_041641735.1 Ectothiorhodospiraceae bacterium | reverse complement strand
CCTCGATAATCACATTGAGGGTCAGGCTGTGAGGGCGGGCGCCACTGACAGCCAGATCATTAACGGTGCCGTGGATCGCCAGTGAACCGATGGTGCCTCCGGGAAATTCCAATGGCTTGACGGTGAAACCGTCGGTCGTGATTACCACCTCTCCGGCGGGAAGCTTGAGGGTGGCCGCATCGAGCTGCATTTGATCGCGATCGTTATACAGCGGGGCAAAAAGCTCCTCGATCAGGGACTGCATGCGTCTGCCGCCGTTACCGTGTGCCAGTGTGATATGTGCCATGATTGCCGTCAGTCAAATGGTTGAGTATCGATGATCGCCCCGGTTCCGACAAACGTAAGCGGACACATCAAAAGAGCGGGGAGGTATCCGTCTGTTGCCACGAGACGTCGTTATTGTCCGTGATGATATTGAAACTGTTTTTGCCCTCGCGTTTGGCGACATACATGGCATCGTCGGCAAGTCGCAGCAGGGTATCGGATGCCCTCGCCGAGTCGGGGAAAAGGGCGATGCCAATACTCGCACCGACATGGCACTCATGGCTGTTTAACGGCACCGGTTTGTTGATTTCGCGGATAAGCTTTTTTGCCACTTGTGTGGCATCGGTTTTATTATTCAAGTCACGGAGCAGGACCGTGAACTCATCCCCTCCCATACGCGCGATGATATCCTCTTTGCGCACACAGGTTTTCATCCGTTCACTGATGACCTGCAGTAGCCGGTCACCGGCATCATGGCCGTAGGTATCGTTGACGGCCTTAAAGCCATCAAGATCGACAAACAGCAGTCCCACCCTGCGATGATGACGCCCTGCATTGTGCAGCACGATCTCCAAGTGTTCATTAAACAGGGCGCGGTTGGGCAGGCCGGTCAGGTTATCGTGGGTGGCCAGGTGCGTCAGCTCATGCTGGGCTTTGACCCGTTCATGGATCTCGTGTCGCAGTTTATCGTTGGTACGGGCCAGCTCATCGGTCCGCTCCACTACCCGTTTCTCCAGCTCCTGGTTGAATTGCTGCAGTTGCCGTTGCGCCTCTTTCTTTTCAGTGATATCGCGTATCACCACGATGTAGACGATTTCACCGTCGAGCACGATCTTGGAAAGGTCGATCTCTGCCGGGAAATGTTCACCGTTGCTGCGTCGTCCCGTCATCTCGCGGCCAAGACCAATCATACGTTTCTCCCACACCTCCAGGTGACGACTGAGATCGCCGTCAGGGTCAGGTGAGATGGCCTGTGGTAGCAGAATGTTCGCGCTCTTTCCCTCCATGTTGGTGCGGTCATAACCAAAGATACTCTTGCAGGCCTTATTGAAGGAGAGGATGTTGCCCTGCGCATCGAGGGTGAGAAGACCGTCGATGATGTTTTCCCGTATGGTTCGTTCGCGAAGCTCACTGTGGCGTAGATCGTTTTCACTCTCCAGGCGCCGGTCGATCTCGTTGCTGATACGGCGGTGGATTAGCATGGCTATGGTGATACTGAACAGGACACCGAAGCCACTCAACAGTAGCATCAGACTGTAGGTTTGATCGATCGCCTGTGTTGTGGTCTTGAGACTGTCGAGATTCTGTTGTCGTTTGATGGAGATAAACTCATCCATCATCCCCATTGCCTGCCGCTGACCTGGCAGGGTTGTGTAGAAAAGTGTGTCTGCCGCCGCGGCATACTCCTCGTTTCTCAGGTGATTGATAATGCGGTTTTGTGAAGAGCCTGTTTGGGAGCTTTGCTTATGCTGACGATCCAGCAGGGTTTGCTCGGCGGGTGGGATGTCATGGGTAAGGAGTTCCTGCCGTGCCTGGATATAGTGTTCCGCCGCGGCACTCATCTGCATGGCGTAGTCATCAATGGCAAAGGGATCTTTGAGGATCATCATTGACTGCAGGATGATGGAACGCTCGCGCGCCGCCTGCCGCATTTTGTGCATCAGGGCGATCTGGACGTCGCGCTCCTTAACGACCTCGCTCAGGCCGGAGGAGAGGTTCTGGATGCGATAGAGTCCCGTACCGGTAATCGCAAGCAACAGGGCGATTACCAGAAGAAATCCATAGACGATGATACGGCGTGATGTCCTGTGTGCGGACATAGACAATCCCTGCGCTCAGGTTGTTATTGTGTTGTTATCGGCGTTTTTAGTGTTTGTTTTGCTGCCGATCGGAACTTTTTTATATTCCTGATAATTTCAGGCAACTATATCAGCAGGGCGATAGGGGGTGGAAGCCGGATGCTTTATATACCTGATAGAATTGCAGGGAAAAGATCAAAAAGTGTGACGAAGTTCACGTTTCTGTCCGGTCGTCCCGGGTGGGGGTGTGTATGGCTTCAACGATCTGCCCCCAGGCGAGAGCGGCATCGTTACAGGGGAAACGCTCTGCCAGCTTTACCGTAAAGCCCAGTTCCGCCAGCGCCTTGCTGAGGCACTCGACCAGATAACGGTTCTGGAACACGCCGCCACTTAGCCCGACGGTTGTGATGCCGTACATGGCGCGTGCTTTGAGTGCCTGCTGGCACAGGGCCTGGGCCAGGCTGTGGTGAAAGCGGACGGCCCGCTCGGCGACAGCGAGTTTGGTGTCCAGCAGCATGGGTAGCAGGGGGGCCCAGTCACTCTGCCAGATCCCCTCGTCCGTTTGCGTCAGTGGCAGTTCGATCGGGTCACCGCTTCCGCTGGCCAGGGTCTCCAGTTGCATCGGTCCCTGCCCTTCGAAGCTCGAGCTGTGCCCGAGCCCCAGCAGGGACGATGCGGCATCAAACAGACGTCCCACTGCGGTTGTGGTCGGGCTATTGAGCCCTCGCTGCCATGCCAGGGAAAGCAGCTCGGCTTCGGCTGGTGCCGCCATCCAGTCGGTCCGGGTCTCCAGGCAGAGTGACAGGGCACTTCGCCACGGTTCCCGTGAGGCTTTATCGCCTCCAGGGAGGCGGAAGGGGCGAAAGCGGGCAAACCGCCGCCAGTTACCTGGTTGGCCCAACAGCGTCTCACCTCCCCAGAGGGTGCCATCCACGCCGTAACCGACCCCGTCCCAGGTGGCCACCAGCCACTGCTCATCCTCAGGCCAGTGCTCGCCATACAGCGCAGAGGCGTGGGCATGGTGGTGGGGGATGGCCTGTGAGGTGAGTCCGCACTCTCTTGCCCAGCGGCTTGAGTGGTAGTTCGGGTGGGCGTCATGGAGCACCCGCGTGGCCCGTATGTTATAGAGCCGTTGCAGGTCGTCGATGACCCGTTCGAAGACCTGCTGTCCCCGCGGTGAGTGCAGTTCGCCGATATGAGGCGAAAGCACCAAACGGTTATCCCAGGCCAGGGCCACGGCGTTTTTCATCTCACCCCCAACAGCCAGCAATGGTTCAGTCAGGGTAACGGGTAACGTATATTCCAGGGGGGCGTTACCCCGTCCCAGGCGTAAGGGGCGTAATGCCCCGTCAATCTCGCGATAGACCGGATCATCCGCGGGACGCTGAATCGGACGGTTGTGGTGCAAAAAGGCATCGGCGATGCGCCCCAGGTGTTTTTCCGCTTCCCTGGCCTCGGTGATCACCGGTTCACCGCTGATATTGCCGGAGGTGGCCACCAGTGGCCCGTCAAAGGCCATACTCAAAAGGTGATGCAGCGGGGAGTAGGGCAGCATCGCGCCAACCTCGGCAAGCCCGGGGGCGATGCTCTTGGCCAGGGTCGAGGCAGGCTGTTTGCGGCAGAGGACAATGGGGCGCATTGGGGAACAGAGCCGGTGTGCCTCAGCCTCGGTGGGATTGAGCTCCTGCTTGATTGCCGCCA
>JBEPXU010000236.1:0-3766 GCA_041641735.1 Ectothiorhodospiraceae bacterium | reverse complement strand
CGAACCACCCGGCAGCGAATCCAGCTGGTCAGAACCACCGAAAAGCTTCTGGTGGCGGGCCAGCATTATGATCGTGGTGGTGGTGATCTTCTTCGGCTTTATCCGCAATGCTGCCAAGGAGGCTAACGAGGAGGTCGCGGCAAAGGGTGTGGACACTGCGACAGTCCCTGCGGAAGTCCTCAGTCAGGACAGTCCTGCCGGCAGCACTGGGCTCCCCTCTGCGGCGGGAGAGGCATCCCAGCCCCAACCGATGATGCACCCTTGGCTGCCCCCGTATCCCCAGTCCGGGATGCCGGGACCGGGTTATGGCAGCATGCCCGCCCCACAGCCCTACTACAACCCCTACCCACCACAGGGCTACTATGGCTACCCACCCCAGCAGCAGCCTTACTATCCGCCCCAACAAGGGTGGGGTGCGCCAGGTCAGGGCATGCCGCCTGCCTATCAGCAGCCTCCACAGGGATATTATGGTTACCCCTATCCGCCACCATACCCGCAGGCTGGCCCCGCCTGGCAGCGCTGATCGGCTACACCCAAAAGGCCCGCCATTGGTGGGCCTTTTATCTTTCCTATCACCCCAATCTCGAAATGGTTGAATCCCCTCCTGCAGCAACCATTATGTGGTGATGAACAGACTCGAACAGCTCCGGTTCAGCAACAGCTTTTCACGCCGTCTCGACGAACGCTACTTTGCCCGCCTGGCCCCCACCCCGCTGGAGCAGAGTCATCTTATTGCCTTTAACCAGGATGCCGCCAAACTGCTTGAGCTGGATCCTGCCGAGGCACAGCGCCCCGAATTCATCCGTTACTTCGGCGGCGATGAAACACCGCCCGGCGGCGAGCCGCTGGCGATGCTCTATTCCGGACACCAGTTCGGCAACTACGTCCCTCAACTCGGCGATGGCCGGGCGATCCTGCTCGGTGAGGTGAGCAACAGCCGCGACGAGCGCTGGGAGCTGCAACTCAAGGGCGCCGGCATCACCCCCTTCTCGCGTCGTGGTGACGGGCGAGCGGTGCTGCGCTCCACCATCCGCGAATACCTCTGCAGCGAAGCGATGCACCATCTGGGTATCCCCACCACCCGCTCCCTCTGCATGACCGCTAGCAATGAAGAGGTCTACCGTGAGCGCATCGAAAAGGGTGCGATGATGGTCCGCATGGCCCCGACGCATATACGCTTCGGCTCCTTCGAGGTTTTCTACTACCGCAGCCAGTTCGAGCGGCTCCAACCGCTGGCCGACTATGTTATCGAACACCACTATCCGCACCTGCTGACAGAATCAAACCGTTACCTTGAGCTATTCCGCGAGGTCACCCGTCGCACCGCGGAACTCATCAGCCAGTGGCAGCAGGTGGGTTTTGCCCACGGGGTGATGAACACCGACAACATGTCGATCCTCGGGCTGACTCTCGACTACGGTCCCTACGGCTTTCTCGATGACTACGATCCGGGCTATATCTGCAACCATTCCGACTATGCCGGCCGCTACGCCTTCGACAACCAGCCGCAGATTGGCAAATGGAACCTCAGCTGCCTGGGTCAGGCGCTGCTTCCACTGTTCGACGGCGAACCGGAAGAGGCCGCGGCACAGGCCAATGAGGTGCTGACAGGGTACAAACCCCACCTCGACCGCCACTATGCGGAAGGCATGCGCCGCAAAATGGGGCTGCATCAACGCGCCGAAGAGGATGGCAAGTTGCTCAAGGAGTTGCTGGCACTGATGAAACAGAGCCGCGTGGACTACACCCGCTTTTTCCGTGCCCTGGGGCACTTTAACCACGAAGAGCCGGCGGCCAATCACACACTGCGGGATCAGTTCATCGACCGCGGGGCCTTCGATGCCTGGGCCAATCGCTACGCCGCCCGGCTGGAAAAGGAGGGGATGGAACCCTCGATCCGACGGGCTGTCATGGAGAGGATTAACCCCAAGTACATCCTGCGCAACTACCTGGCGCAGCAGGCCATTGAGCGGGCCGAGGCGGGCGATTACAGCGAGATTGAGAAATTACACGACATTCTGCGCCGCCCCTTCGACGAGCAACCCGAACACGAGGCCTACGCCGAGGCTCCACCCGACTGGGGCAAGGCCCTCGAAATCAGCTGTTCTTCATAGCAAAAGCAATATTCACCGCAAAGACGCGAAGGGCGCAAAGAAAAATGGAATTGCACATAAGGTAACAGGTAATCCATCGTCATCCCGGCGCAGGCCGGGATGACGACCTGAGTCAGGTCTTCAGCTTTTATTATCCTATGCGTCTCTACGTCTTTGCGCGAGGCATATGGACGTGCAAGTGCCGCGGTGGCAGGAAGCCATTGAGCGGCCCTTTGCGTTAAAAGCCTTTATCCCAAAGCCGCTTCGAGCTCGGCCTCTTCGATGGGGTAGGCCAGGGCGGTGAAACCGGGGAAACGCTCGGCTACGGTATCGAGCTGTTTCTGTTCGGCCTTGTCGTAGAAGACCACCACCTTGCGCTCGCTGAGCGGCTGCAGCACCGCCAGAATCGACTCGAGGTGACTGGTTCGATCCCGAAAATCGAACTGGTAGTTAAACTCCGCCACCACCACTTCGGGGCTGTTTTTCTTCAGCGCACTGATGGCCTTGCGGCCGGTTTGCACCGTCTCGACCCGATAACCCAGGCGCTGGTACAAAGAGGTAAAGTTGGGATATCCCCCCAACTCCACCACCTGAAACAGGAGCGGCGTCTCGCCGCTCACGCGGCCGCTCCACCCAGGATAAACTCGGTCTCCTGCATCTCGCCACTGGCATCGATACGTACCCCCTTCACGCCGGGGATGCGCGCCAGGATATAGGCGGCGAGCATACTCACCAGTTGCGGATTGTCGACCTGTAGCGCGGCCATCAGTTTATCGGCAACGATCTGGCAACGCTGGGTCGCATCGGGCTTCTCCACCCACTCACGGCTCATCTGCCAACCGTCGGCCATATCGGCATCCAGTTTGGCGAAAAAGTCTTCCGCATCGGCGACCAACGCGTCGGCCACATCGAGCGGATAGTGCTGATCTTCGATATAGACGTTCAGTATCAACTCAACTCTCCATGGGTCTGTTCAGAGCAATGATATGGGGTGCGTTCATGTGAACACAACCAAGACCACAAAATACACATGGTTATAGAAATTCAGCCTTATGACTACAGGCTTCATGTAAGAAAATGCTAAAATGTCCGCTTGGCAGATTTTCCTGGCACGGTAAACAACACCATTACATCCCGTGACCATGTTTTGCCCATTCCAATAACACGCAATATTGAACCGCAGATAACCCTTTAAGGTGATTGATTCATGAAATTCCCGTCTTTTCCGCAGATTCTCAAATCCTTTGTGATTACCGTCGTGATCGCTGTTATCGGTTACCTACTCTTCCCGGTACTAGGACTTGACGAGACCACCGGAAAGCAACTGTTTGTCCTTACCCTGGCAGCCGGCAGCTTCCTCGGCGGTGTACTGAGTGGCATCGACCTCACCGGCAAACCGGCTTTAGCCGAAGAGAGTGGCGAGAATATGACCATCTTCGTTGGTAACCTTGCCTTCAAGGCCTCACAGGACGAACTGCGTTCGCTGTTTGCGCCCTACGGCACGGTGCACTCGGTGCGTATCATGAAGGATCGTGCCACCCGACGTCCGCGCGGTTTCGCCTTTGTCGAAATGGACAGTAACCACGCCCCCGGTGCAATCAAGGCGCTCGATGGTGAGGAGTTTCTGGGGCGCAAGCTGCGCGTCAATGAAGGCGTAGAGCGAAACCAGAAGG
>JBEPXU010000235.1:0-3781 GCA_041641735.1 Ectothiorhodospiraceae bacterium | reverse complement strand
GATTGTGCCACCCATCAACTCAACCAGCTGCTTTGCGATGCTTGTGCCAAGACCGGTGCCACCGTAGCGTCGTGTTACAGAGTGATCGGCCTGACTGAAGTCCTTGAAAATATGTTCGAGTTTGTCTTTGGCGATTCCGATACCGGTATCTTCGACCTCAAATCGAATTCGTGGTCGGAAACTTGTTCCACCCGCCAGGGAGACACGGATGGTTACGGAGCCTGCCTCAGTAAACTTAATGGCATTGCCTGCCAGATTAACCAGTACCTGTTTCAGGTGATGAGCATCGGCCTTAAGCATAAAGGGTATTTGCGGGTCGATATGAGCGGCGACGACGACTCCCTTGTGTTGGCCCTGAATGTCGAGAATCCGAACTGTGCTGTTAACCAGTGAGTGGAGGTCGAACTCACCTTCTTCGATTGGAACCTTACCGGCTTCGATTTTTGACAGATCCAGAACATTGTTGATGAGGCTAAGTAGTGTACGGGCAGAGAGGTGAACTGTCCTGACCAGATCACGTTGTTCTTCGTCCAGCCTGGTTTCCTTGAGTAATTCACTCATACCGATCACCCCGTTTAGGGGGGTTCTGAGTTCATGGCTCATGTTTGCCAGAAAGCGTGATTTGGCCTGGTTCGCCTGATTGGCCTTCTCAATGGCCGCATAGAGCCTTTTCAATAAGGTCTTTATGTAGAGGGGAAGCAGAATGAGTAACAACAGCAGGCTGGCACCTATCTCGACATGTTGTTGCCAGTATTTGCTGAAAAACAGTACAGCACTGAAGCCCGTGATTGCCAATATCGTACCGATATCGACATACTTTTCACCGTAGCGGAAACCGTTACCAACAATAACCCAAAGATAGATGGCAAATAGCGGAGTGCCGTACTTTCCCGTCAATGCAAGGACAACCGAAAGCGTTGTCAGGTCGACCACCATAGCGAAAAGGCGGCGGGTAAGGGAGACGTTTGGCCTGTAGAGAATGGCTGAGAATATAACGAGGGAAACAAGCAAAAAGGTACTGCTTATCAGGCGAGGTATAACAAGATGTTCTGCCTGGTCGTCCCACAGAAGCGGCATGGGGGACATGAAGTAGATAAAAATGATAGTGCCGATAGCGACGCGGACTAACGCCTGTTCGTGCTCGCTGTCCTTTCTCCCCTTGAGCCTTTTTTTGACCAGGCTGGTTAGATCTTTCAGTTGTTGGCGAGCCGCTTGCATCCCCTGTTCCGTGTTATGTAATGATTCCGGTTGCCTGTGCCGGTAGCCATGGGGCGTTGTTATTCGAATTCGTCACCAAGACTGGTTTCAATCTCGTACATATGGTCCAGTTGCTGCATAAAGGCATCGACACAGACTGGATCGAAATGTTTTCCTGACTGCTCTGTAATGTATTTAATTGCCTTTTCTCTTGGCCAGGCCATTTTATAGGGACGGGTCGAGCGCAAGGCGTCATATACGTCAGCGACGGCCACAATTCTGGCGGGCAGGGGAATTTCTTCCCCGCTGAGCCCGTAAGGGTAACCTGTACCATCGTATTTTTCATGGTGACTCAGGGCAATAATAGAACCGGTCTGGATGAACCGGGATTCGCTATCCAGAAGGATATCGTGTCCGATTATGGCGTGCTGTTTCATCAACTCCCACTCCTGTGGTGAGAACTTTCCAGGTTTCAGCAATATGTGATCGGGAATGCCGATTTTTCCGATGTCGTGCATCGGTGCTGCGTATTCGATTTCGTCGCAGTCTGCTTTTGATAAGCCCAGATATTCGGCAATGGCGCGTGAATATTTCGCCATACGAAGAATATGGTTGCCGGTGTCCTCGTCGCGGTATTCACCAGCCTTGGCCAGGCGCAGCAACGTTTCCCTTTCTCGCGCCAGTACCCGGTGAGTGGCAATCTCCACCTGTTGTTCCAGCCATTTGGCCCTGTCCTGGATGATGCTCTGCTGTTGTCTGAGGGTGAGAAGGTTGCGGCAGCGGCTTCTGGTTTCGTATTGATCGAGGGGGCGTGTGAGAAAGTCAGTGGCACCGGCATTCAGTGCTTCATAACGTACGCTGCGTGCTCCCACGACAGTGATCATTACGATAGGGATATCCATGCTGCCTGAGGTTTCTCGTACCCGTTTTATGAACTCCACGCCATTCATCTGTGGCATGCGATAGTCTGTGAGAATCAGGTCGGGTGGGTGCCGGCGCACCTGTTCAATAGCGTCATAGGGATCGGCGAAACTGAGGATTTCCAGAGTGTCGTCGATGGTGTGGATAATTTCTTTAAGGATTTTCCTGCCGGTGGATTGGTCATCCAGGATGAGGACGTATTGCGGGTGTTCTGCGCCATGAAGCGAACCTTTCCCTTGCTGCGGAACCAGGTGTAGCTTCCTACTCTCGCGCCGGGTTCCCCCAAGGCGTGAGATACTGCTAGCAGATATCATGACCAACCCTCACGAAGGTGCTGACTGAATGTAACTACCTATTTAACCTTTATCTCACATGGAATACTAGGCTCCCACCAGAAAAAATCCAGCAGTTGTCGACGGTTAGTCGCAACAAATGGTCTATTTTTCGATTTCGGCGGGGTGACTCGTCCATACAGTTTTCAGGGTAAGGGTGTTAAAGCGAACAGAATGTCCCTGTCTCAACCATATGTATCCTTGGGGTCATGATGGATTACTGGTCGGGTGTTTTCAGATTGCTGCATTCGTTCGATCACCTTTGCCGCAGTGAGCAGGGATTCCAGGGACTCTGCTTTTGCCGGCGCAGCGGACAGTGGGAGGTGTTTCAACAGGCGCAGGCGGTTCATGACTCGGAGGTAATCAGCAGCAGCAAAAAGATTGGGGGCGAGCCGAAAAGCTTTATCGAGATGAGTTATGCCTTTACGCACTTTTCGGCTCAACAGTAATTGCCCGTAGACAAGCTCCAGAAGAACCTGCCCGTGAGCGCTGCGTGAAGCGGCAGGTTTGAGCATCAGGTAGTCATCGTATATCTCCTCCCCCAGCCAGAAACGGGCAATCATTTTCTGTAGACGACTTGTTATGATGCTGCCTCCGTGGCGTTGACGTATTCGTTCCCTATGCTCACAGCGGGTGAGCAGGCGCCGCGCCTGCTCGGGCGATAACGGGTCGGCGTACCAGGTTCCCAGTATGTTTGGTTGAGACATAGTGCCAGTGTCAGATAGTCGAAGGAATCAGGCAACCCATCTTCGGTGAAACCATTGCTGTAAACAGGTTCAGGCCCTTAACAGTTCAAGCATCGCTCTTGCCGCATTGGACGGTGTACGCGAGGCATGTTGTACCACGCCAAGTTCACGTGTCAGTTGCAATGGTGTGTTCAGGCGTTTCAGTTCGCTATCCAGCATGGTTTCGGGAAGTACGCTCCAACCCAGTCCGACGGCGGTGAGCATTTTGATCGTTTCAAGAAAGTTGGTCGAGAGCTCCACCTGCAGAGTCATCCCTAATGGTTTGAAGGCGGATTCGACGATCTGCCGGGTGAAGGTCTCGGGCCCAGGCAGGATCGCCTTGTGCTGGGCAAGTGTCGGCAGCCCCGCCTTTTGGTATCCGGCCAACGGGTGGTCGGGAGAGCAGATCACACTGAGTGGGTCATCCCACAGGGAGGTTATTCGAAGCTGAGCGGATGGCCGCGGCGGCAGAGTAACAATGGCCAACTCCAGCTCTCCATGTTCTACCATCCGACAGGCGGTTTCCGAGTCAAGAAAGCGGATATCGAGCTGCAGGTCGGGGTAGCGTCGACGCAGTTCGCGCAGCAGCGGCGGTAGACGGTGCAG
>JBEPXU010000234.1:0-3791 GCA_041641735.1 Ectothiorhodospiraceae bacterium | reverse complement strand
GCTTCGTTGCAGACGATGTTCGAACCTTTTACCCGTGTCGGCGAGGCGCGGGACCGGGACAGCGGCGGCTACGGCTTGGGGCTGGCGATCACCGGTCAGGTGATGACGGCCCACGGCGGAACGGTCAGGGCCGAGAATCGCGAAGGGGCTGGGCTTTGTGTCGAGCTGTCTCTGCCCCATATCAGTTCGCAGTAGTGACTGCCGAATCACGATCAATCAAACCGTGTCCTGTAGCACGGTGTGTAGGGAAAAACAGGAATGAGCGAGAGTGACATTAACCAAACCCTTGGGCTGGAAGCACGACACCCCCCCTACCGCAAGTGGCTAATCCGAGGTGGCGCGGCGCTGGTTGTGGTGATCGTTGCCCTGCTGCTCAATCCCTTCTCCTCCGATGAGGGTGGGGAGGTGAAATACCAGACACGCCAGGTCGAACGCGGCGATCTCACCCTCAAGGTCAGTGCCACCGGCACGCTGCAGCCGCTGAATCAGGTGATCGTGGGCAGTGAGCTCTCGGGCACCATCGAGGGTGTCGAGGTCGATTTCAATGACCGGGTTGAGGTGGGTTCCGTGCTGGCCAGGCTCGATACCTCAACGCTGGAGAGTCGTATCGTCGAGGCGCGCGCCTTACTACGGTCGGCCCGGGCAAAGGTGCAGGAGGCCCAGGCGACCGAGATGGAAAAAAAGGCGGCGCTGAAGCGCTGTCGTGAGCTTGCGGTGCGCAAGATGTGTTCGGAGAACGATGTCGATGCCACGGTGGCCGCCTACGAGCGGGCCAAGGCGGCGGTGGCTAGCGCCAGGGCGCAGGTGGCTAACGCCGAGGCCGTGCTCGACGGTCATGAGACCAACCTGAAGAAGGCGACGATCCGATCACCCATCAACGGCATCGTGTTGGATCGCAAGGTGGAGCCGGGACAGACCGTGGCCGCCTCGCTGCAGGCGCCGGAGCTCTTTACCCTGGCCGAGGACCTGACGCATATGGAGCTGGTGGTGGCGGTGGACGAGGCGGACATTGGCCAGATCGCCGAGGGGATGCCGGCGACCTTCAACGTCGATGCCTATCCACAGCAGCGCTTCGAGGCGAAGATTACCCAAATCCGCCATGCGCCGCAGACCGTAGAGGGGGTGGTGACCTACGAGACCGTGCTGGCGGTGGACAATCCCGAGCAGAAGTTGCTACCGGGCATGACGGCCACTGCCGATATCACTACCCGCCACATCGAGGATGCCCTGCTGGTGCCGAATGCGGTCTTCCGTTACAGCCCGCCGCAGCCGGTCAAGGAGCCGGAGCAGAAGCAGGGGGGCGGCACCATCTTCAGTCGCATGTTCCGCCGTCCGGCGCGCGAGGCCCGCCCGGCTCCGGCGACCGGACCCGAACGCAAGGTATGGACCCTGAAAAACGGCAAGCCCGAGGCGATTGCGATCACCGTCGGCGACAGCAACGGTATTTTGACCGAGGTGGTCGAAGGCGCGCTTGAGCCGGGCATGGAGCTGATCACCGACAGCGAGACGGTGGGTGACTGATGGGGGTTGCTGGCGCCACTTCGCTCATCCGCCTCGAGGGGGTGACCAAGGTCTACGGCCACGGGGCGGCGGCGATGCCGGCCCTGCGCGGGGTGGACCTGGCCATCGATGAGGGGGAATTCGTTGCGGTGATGGGTCCCAGCGGCTCGGGCAAGTCCACCTGTATGAACATCGTCGGCTGCCTCGACACGCCCACCGACGGACGTTTTCTCTTCCAGGGGATCGAGGTGGGCGGTCTCAGCCACAATCAGCGCGCCCTGTTGCGGCGCAACTATCTGGGTTTCGTTTTCCAGGGCTTTAATCTGCTTAACCGTACCTCGGCACAGGAGAATGTGGAGCTGCCTTTGATCTACCGCGGCACACCTGCCGAGGAGCGCCACCGGCTCGCACGCGAGGCGCTAAGTCAGGTTGGGCTTGATGGCTGGGAACACCACACCCAGGGCGAGCTCTCCGGTGGCCAGCAGCAGCGGGTGGCTATCGCCCGCGCCATCGTCACACGTCCGGCGGTGCTGCTTGCCGACGAGCCCACCGGCAATCTCGATACCGCGCGCAGCCACGAGATCATGGAGCTGCTGACCCGCTTCAACCGCGAACTGGGAATCACCATCGTGATGGTGACCCACGAGGCGGAGATCGCCGCTTATGCCCGCCGTACTGTTCAGTTTCTCGACGGCCTGGTGTCGGCGGATTCGCGAAACGGAGGGGCTGACTGATGTTGTGGAACGCCCTGCTGCTCGCCCTGCGTTCGATACGGCGCAATGTGATGCGCTCCTTCCTTACCACCCTGGGGATCGTCATCGGTGTCGCCTCGGTGATCATCATGGTCAACCTCGGCAGTGGCGCGACCCTGCAGGTGAAGGAGAAGATCGAGAGTCTCGGCAGCAACCTGCTGTTCATGCGCGTGGGCCAGCGTCTCGGTCACGGTCAGCGCACCCAGGCGCCGTCATTCGAGATGGCGGATGCCGACGCCATCGCCCGTGAGGTGCCGGGTGTGAAGGCGGTGGCACCCATCTCCTCCCAGGCGATCACCGCCATCTACGGTAACGAGAACTGGACCACCAGTGTCACCGGCAGCGATAACCGCTATTTCACCGTCGGTAACTGGGAGCTGGCTGGCGGCCGCTACTTTACCGACAGCGAACTGCGCGGTGGCAAGAGCGTCTGCGTTATCGGTGAGACCATCCGCGAGAAGCTGTTCGGCGCCCAGGACCCGGTGGGCAGCAGTCTTCGCCTGAAGAAGGTCAGCTGCGAGGTAGTCGGGTTGCTGAAAAGTAAGGGACAGTCGGCCGGTGGCTCGGATCAGGACGACGCCATCGTGATGCCGATGCGCGCCTTCTGGCGACGCATTGCTGGTGACCGAGATGTGAATCGTATCCACATCTCCGCTCGAGACGGTGTCTCCACCAGCGCGGTGGTGCGCGACGTGGAGTACCTGATGCGCGAACGGCGGCGCATCCAGCCCGGCGAGGAGGATGACTTCAGTGTGATGGACCTGCAGGAGATCACCAAGACCCTTACCGGCACCACCCAAATCCTCACCGCCCTGCTCGGCGCGGTGGCGGCGGTGAGCTTGCTGGTGGGCGGTATCGGCATTATGAATATTATGCTGGTGTCAGTGACCGAACGGACCCGCGAGATCGGCATCCGCCTGGCCATCGGTGCGCTGGAACGCGACGTGCTCACCCAGTTCCTGGTCGAGGCGGTGGTACTCTCCTCCTTCGGCGGGTTGTTCGGCATCGCCCTGGCGCTGGCCGCCTCCTGGTTCCTCGCCGGGATGCTCGGCGTGCCCTACGTAGTTGAGCCGGGTATGGTGCTCTTCGCCTTCCTCTTCTCCATGATCATCGGTGTCGCCTTCGGCTATTTTCCGGCACGAAAGGCGGCACGGCTCGATCCCATCGACGCTTTGCGGCATGAGTGAAAATAAAAAAGAAAGGTTCCAGATGTCATTGAAGAAGGGTGGCTAAAGGATTTGATTGCAGCCGGTGACACTGACTCAGCCCGAGTTTAAATGCTTCAGCTTTCGGCCAGGAGCGGACTAACAGCTACATGCGTTTATTCGACTGCTATCCACCCTACAGCAGACCTCAGGCAGCTAATCTATTAGGTAGTACGGCCATATAGCGCCTGTCACGACTTTCTTAACGTGTGTAACGGGACATGGTTTCTCTATCTCATTGATTTAATGGTAAATGCAGTGCTATAAAGAGGCTTAACTATAAATGTATAACGTGACATGAGGTCACGTTAATACAACTGTTATGCCTGAAAAC
>JBEPXU010000233.1:0-3799 GCA_041641735.1 Ectothiorhodospiraceae bacterium | reverse complement strand
TGAGGGTATCGGAGGCAACGGTCAGAAAGCGGCTCAACAGGCTGATCGAGAAGGAATATATTCAAATAGTGGCGGTGAGCAACCCGCTGAAACTGGGTTTTGAAGCGGTTGGGATTCTTAAAATCAGAACCGAGATCAAGAAACTCGACAATGTCTTCAGAGCGCTTGCCAAGATCAAGCCCGTGTGGTTTGTCGTCCAAACCACCGGGGATGCCGACATTCACGCCGAGTTCGTCGCCCCTTCAATCGTCGCTCTCAATGAACTGATAAACCAGCATATCTATAAAATAGACGGCGTACTCAGTGCGGAAACAACCCTTATATTGAATTACATCAAACGTAATTATAGTTGGGGAACAGCAGATTCAGGCCAGTGAGCCCGTGCTGGAAGAGGGAGAAAAGATGGCCTTAGAGATCAGGCCAGAGGCATCACGGCTGGAATGAGAGGGGGTTACAGCATGGCGCGCATTTTCTCGGTCAGTACCTCGAGATCGACGGGTTTGGCCAGGTGCTCGTTGAACCCGGCCGCCAGGGCGCTGTCGCGGTCCTCCTGTTGGCTGTAGCCGGTGACCGCGATCAGAGGGAGGGTGTTCAGCCTCTGCTGCGCCCGAATTTCCCGCGCCAACTCCAGGCCGCTCATACCCGGCAGTCCCAAATCGCACAGTACCAGGTTGACCCCGTCGTGCTGCAGCGCCTCGAGGGCCGCCGGACCGCTCGTAACCACCGTGACCGTGTGACCGGCGGACTCGAGCAGTTCGGAGAGCATCAGGCCGGCATCCTCGTTGTCCTCGACCACCAGGATCGTAAGCGGCGCCACCTCCACCGGCTGGTCATTCTCCGAGCGAACCTCGGCGACCGCGGTCAGGGGCAGCCGGATCAGGAATTCGGTCCCCTTGCCCGAACCGTCGCTGCGCGCTTCGATCTCGCCACGGTGCAGGGTGATAAGGCCCTTGGCCAGCGACAGCCCCAGCCCGAGCCCGCCGCTGGTGCGCGCTATATCCTGGCTTGCCTGCTGAAAGGGTTCGAAGATGGTGGCGAGAAGCTCATCATCGATGCCAATGCCGGAATCGCGGAGACACACCACCGCCTGGCCGTCGCTCTCTTCGGCTGTAACGGTGATGGTGCCAGGCGGCTCGGTGAACTTGACGGCATTGCCGAGGATGTTTTCCAGCACCTGGATCAGGCGGACCTCGTCGCCCATGACCCAGAGCGGCTCTGCCGGCAGTTCCATCTGAAGATCCAGGCCGTGCGACTGAATACCCGGTTTTCCCGCCTCCGCGACCCCCTCAATCACCTGGCGGAGATCGATGGGCTGGAGGTTGAGGCGAATTTTGCCGCGCCCGATCCGGGACACGTCGAGCAGGCCGTCGATAATGCTCGACATGTGCCTGGATTGGCGATGCAGCACCCCCAGGGTGCGCCGCATGCGCTCGTCTTCTGGTTCGATGCGCCGCAATATCTCGGCGGCATTACGGATCGCCCCGAGCGGGTTGCGGAGCTCGTGGCCCAGCATGGCCAGGTAGTCGTCCTTGCGCCGGTCCGCCTCGCGCATGTGTTCCTCGGCTATGCGCTGCTCGGTGATGTCATGGATTCCCAGCAGAATGAGATCCAGTTCTTCGAGACGGCGAGCGTCGAGCAGCATGATCCTGCGGCCCAGCGCTTCGAAGGTGTGGTCCACCTCGAAGCCGGTGAAGTCGCCCTCCTGCGGCAGCAGCCCTTCGAGCAGATTGTACAGCGCCGGGATATCCCACTGCCGGTTGCCGAGCTCATAAATCCGCTGGCCCAGGGTTTGGCCGGAGTCGATCATGAAATGCTCGTAGAAGGCGGCGTTGGCCGAGTGAACCACCAGTTCCGGCGTCAGCACGAGCAGCGGCACCGGCAGACTGTCGATGATTTTTTCGGACTTCTGCTTCGCCTGCAGAATTTCAGCCTCCGCCTCCTTCAGGCGGGTGATGTCGATGAAGGTGACCACCGTGCCGGCTATGCGATCCTGCAGGTCCCGATAAGGCAGGATGCGGGCCAGATACCAGCTGCCGGCTTTGTCCTGAACCTCCCGCTCGACAATGGCAAGATCGTCGAGCACTTTCTCCAGGTCCCTGCCGAGTTCCTCATAGCCGAGATGGGAAGTGAAGTCGAACAAGGCCCGTCCGCGGTCGGTGGTCTGGATGTTGAACAGCTTTTCGATCTTGGGGGTGAAGCGCACTATTTTCTTGTGGCGGTCGAGAAACAAGGTGGCGATGTCGGTGGCGACCAGCAGGTTCTGAAGATCGCCCGAGAGCTGGTCCAGCTCCTCCACCTTGTGGCGATTCTCCTGGTTGAGGATCTGGAGCTCCTCATTGGTACTCTGCAGCTCCTCCTTGCTGGTTTCAAGTTCCTCCAGCGTCGAGCGGAGTTCCTCATTGGAGGATTGCAGCTCCTCGTTGGAGGCCCTGATCTCCTCCTCGCTGGCCTCGTGGCCCTCGATCAGATCCTGCAGCCGTCGTTCCAGCAGCTGTTTTTCCTCTTCAAGTTCCTGGATCCGCCCGCTGTCCCGCCCCTGCTCACGCCTCTTCCCGGATCCCTCCGCGGCCCCCCGCTCTTGCCCGGTTGCATCCCGGGGCAGTTCATGGAACAGGAGCAGGATGAAGCCTTCCCTGTCCGTTTGCGTCGCCGGCCGCAGGTCGAGCTCCACCGCTACCGCCTCACCGTCGCTTCTGATGAGTATCGGTAGGGTCCGGATGGAACACTGCTCGCTGCGCACTTTCGCCAGGGCCGCGTGCAGCTCGACGCGCATTTCCTCCCGCACGAGCTTGAAGATGTTCATGGTGGGCAAACCGCCCGGATGCTGGAGAAAGCGTCCGGCCTGCGCTGAAGAGTGCACCACGTTGTCACCTGGACTGAGCAGCACGCTCGGCGGACCGTACTCCTCGACGATGTGCTGGTGCAGCGCACCATAGGCGATGGATTCGCCACCATGAACCTCCGGCTGCGACATCGCCTCCGGAATGCTGAGAGCGCCCAACGGAAAGACCGGCAGCCGCAGCTCCGGGGCCGGCACAGTACGCCTCCGGTAGATCGAATGCTTTTTGTCCTCGACCTGGAACAGATCGGCATCGCCCACATTCTCAGAGGTTCCCAGCACCAGAAAGCCATCCTCCTGCAGGGCGTAATGGAACAATGCAGCCACCTGCGACTGCAGCGAACGACCGAGGTAAATGAGCAGGTTGCGGCAGCTGATCAGGTCCATTCTGGAAAAGGGCGGGTCGGCAAGCAGGTTGTGCGGTGCGAAAACAATGCGCTCCCGCACCTTCTTGCGGATGCGGTAACAGCCGTTGTCCCGGACAAAAAAGCGCTTCAGACGCTCGGCCCCGATATCCTGCTCGATATCGCCGGGATAGTAGCCCTCCCGCGCCATGGCAAGCGATTCTGCATGCAGATCCGAGGCGAAGATCTGCACAGAGGGGGCCACGCCCAAACCTTCGGTTGCCTCGATCATCAGGATGGCAAGCGAATACGCCTCCTCGCCGGTGGCGCAGCCCGCTACCCAGACGCGCACCGTGTCTTCGGGACCCTTGTCGGCCAGCAGCGCCGGAACAACCTGCTTTTCCAGGGCTTCGTATACGTCCGGATCCCGGAAAAAGCCGGTAACGGTGATCAGCAGATCGTCGGCAAGCGCCTTGGTCTCCTCCGGCCGCATCTGCATCAATTCCAGATACTCTTCGGGCTTGTCTATGTGGTTGAACTGCATGCGCCGGAGAATGCGGCGCAGCATGGTGGTGCGCTTGTAATGGCTGAAGTCGCGCCCCATCCTGGCCCGCAC
>JBEPXU010000232.1:0-3827 GCA_041641735.1 Ectothiorhodospiraceae bacterium | reverse complement strand
ATCTCTTCCGGAATTGCTCGTCCGATTAACCGTAAACCGGAAGAGCCGAAACTTGAACCGCACCGTAACCAGACGTTGCTGTCGTCCCTGTTGAGTAAGATTGCTCGCTTGTAGGTACTCCTATGGAACATAAGATTCTCTTTACCGGTCCCGTGGGGGCCGGAAAAACCACCGCTATCGCCAGTATCAGTGATATCCCCGTGGTGCAGACCGAAGCCAAGGCCAGTGATGATGTGGCCATGCGCAAGGCCAACACGACGGTTGCGATGGATTACGGCACACTCGACCTGGAAGGTGCGGTCAAGGTGCACCTCTACGGCACCCCTGGCCAGGAGCGTTTCAGTTTCATGTGGGACATTCTTGCAATGGGTTCGCTGGGGCTGGTCGTTCTTGTGGACAACATGCGCGAGGATCCCCTTGCCGATCTGGAGTTTTACCTCAAATCCTTTAAGCGTTTCGTTAGCAGTAATGCCGTTGTGATCGGTGTGACGCGAATGGATAGCAAGCCGCGCCCCGGCCTGTACACCTTTCAGACCAAGTTGAAGGAGATGGGGATCAAGGCGCCGGTGTTCGAGGTGGATGCACGAGAGCGTGAGGACGTGAAGATGTTGATGCAGGGCCTCCTTGCCGTGCTGGATCCGGGGGTCAGGCGCTAGGCGCTGAAGCTAATTTGATGAATAGTGCGGTTTTAACACTTCAGGGCTTTGGTGTCGCCTTTGGCGAAAAGGTGGTTCTGAGCAGTGTCGACCTCCAGGTTGCCGAGCGAGGAACGACAGTGCTGCTGGGGCCCAGTGGAACCGGTAAATCGACCCTGCTTCGGACCCTGGCCGGATTCAATGATGCCAATCCGAATCTGCGTACCTGGGGGCAGGCCTCTTTCGAAGGCCGTCCGGTTAGCGATGGCGAACGTCCACAGCTGGTTTCCCAGAATGCACGGATGATGATGGCGACGGTATTCGAAAATATCGTGCATGAACTGCCGGAGCGTCGCAGTCTGACACCGCAGCAGCAGCGTGAGCTGAGTGGGCGCCTGCTACGTGATGCCGGTTTGCAGGAGCTTGTTTCTCGTTTGGATGAGCCGGTGATCAACCTTACCCTGGCACAGCAGCGTCATCTTGCAATCATGCGGATGGCCGCTACGGGTACCCGCCTGCTTTTCATGGATGAACCGACGACTGGGCTTGAGGATGATAAAGAGGCAGCAAGGCTGCTGGATTACATCAAGGCAGAGAGCAGTCGCCGGGCGATGCTGGTGGTGCTGCACAACCAGGCCCATGCACGTCGTCTGGGTGGACAGATCGCGTTACTTGCCGGCGGTGTGGTGCAGGAGCACGGAACTTGCGACGAATTCTTTGCTACCCAACAAAGTACTGCCGCCCAATCGTTTGTGCGTACCGGCTCGTGTTCTGTCCCTGCACCGGATGCCGATCCGGAAACCCTGGACCCGGACATGCCGCTGCCGTCACCGATACCGGAAGAGGCCAAGAATTATGTCAGTGACAGTTTTGGTCCGCGTGGTTTTCTCTGGTTGAAGAAGGGGTTACTGGCGGGAACACCCCGGCCGGGAATCGTCCATGACATCGATTACGACCTCAAGGCACTCCAACGTGTAGGGGTAACCTGTCTGGTCAGTCTGACTGAGCGGGCCCCTGATGTCGAAGAGATGCAGGAATATGGCATTACAAACATATGGTCACCCATTCCCGATATGGGTGCACCGTCAGTAACCCAGGCAGCAGGTCTTTGCCAACAGATCGAACGTAACCTGCATGAGGGTGAAGTGGTAGCGGTTCATTGCCGCGCAGGGTTGGGCCGTACCGGTACCATCCTTGCCACCTACCTAATCTGGGAGGGAGCCGAAGCACTGAGTGCATTGGAAACCGTGCGGCGTGTTGAGCCGCGCTGGGTCCAGTCCGAAGAGCAGGCTGCTTTCCTGGAACGTTTCGCCTCGATGATGAATGAGCGAAAACAGTCATCAAGGACCGATATCAAGCAAGCGATGTAATCAATTTAACCTACTTTTTTTGAGGAAATAAGAGATGTCAGATCTAGATAGTGCACTGCAGTCAGCCATTACTACCATTCCTGAGTGTGTCGCCGGCGGTTATGTCGACCTGAGCAGCGGTATGCTGCTGGGCATTAAAACCGTTGACTCCCACCCGCAGGAAGTTCTCGAGCTGCTGGCCGCTGCCACCGCGGACCTTTTCCAGGGGCCCAACGTTGTCACCATCGAGAATATGTTCAAAAAGGCCCGTGGCGTAGCGATGGACGACCATCACTACTTCCAGGAAATGATCGTCAACAGCGACAACCTGATCCACATTTTCATGCGTGGTAAGACCAACCAGGATCACGTTGTGACCTTCGTCTGTCGAAAATCTGCTAACCTTGGTATGGTATTGACAAAAGCCCGTAGCTCCATGCCGGGGATTGAGCAGACCGTGTAGTACTAAAGTGCCGCCGGTCTGAACCGGCGGCATTTTTCTACACAGCGTTATCCTTGAGGGACTAAACCATGAGTGCAATGCAAGAGTTGACCGACGCAGGACACCCGAAAGCAAGTCAGGTGCGTTCTGTATTACGAGAACTCAATACCTTGTCCAGCGACATTGAGGCATCCGCGGCGATCACCACTGACGGTTTTATTATCGGTGCCGTACTCGATAAGGACGTGGATGAAGATCGCTTTGCCGCCATGTGTGCCTCATTGTTGGCACTGGCGGAAAGGGCTGCTGAGGAGATCTCGCGCGGCGACATGAAGCAGGTCATGGTGGAGGGTTCCCAGGGGCTGATGTTGCTGGTGCGTGCCAGCCAGGATTCGGTGCTGGCGGTTGCCGCGAAACCCACCGTCAACCTCGGCCGGGTCTTTCTTGAGGCTCGAAAGAGTGCCATCAAAATCCAGGAAGTCCTTTCTGGATAAGTTTTCTGAGACAAGTTTTCTATGACCACCCATTACACCATTCGCTATAAAGGCGAGGAATACCAGTGCAAGGATGGTGAGACGGTGCTGGACGCCATGCTTCGCCAGGGCGTTGATATCCCTTTCTCCTGCCGAAACGGTATCTGTCACGTTTGCCTGCACCATGCAGAGAGCGGTGAGCTTCCGGCCGAAGCACAAAAGGGGCTCAATCCCGAGCAGCAGGACGATCGCCTGTTCATGCCTTGCCGCTGCCAGCCGGTTAGCGATATGGCGATTCAGTCTGCCGAAGCCGTAAAGGCCAAGAAGCGCGAGGCAAAGCAGAGCAGCCGTGTGCTAGAGCCCGATCCGGAGATGTGGCAGGCCCTTGAGGAAGGACGTCTGCTCACCGCGATACTGGATGACTTCTATAGTCGTGTGTATGAGGACGAGCGTCTGTCGCCCTTCTTTGAAGGCGTGACCAAACAGCGTGCCGTCGAAAAGCAGTACCTCTTCCTGAAACAGAAATTCACCGGTGAGAAGGTCTATTTCGGTGATCGTCCGAAAAATGCCCATCACTGGATGGTGATTTCCGATGAGTTGTTTGATTATCGTGAAGGACTGATGGTCGACACGCTACGTCGCCATGGTCTTCCCGAACACCTGATCGAGCGCTGGCGTGATCTGGAGGAGAGTTTCCGCGGGGATATCGTCAAGGATAAACCGTGGAAGCGGAAGATGGGTGATGTCGAGCTGCCGGTCGAAGGCTATGATGAAATCGAGCTGGAAGTCGGCTCGGTTTGTGATGGTTGTAGTGAAGAGATCGATGCCGGCGAGACCGTTCGCTACCATCTCCGTCTGGGTCAGATCTATTGCCCCTCCTGTATGCAGGGCAAGGATGCAGGATAGCAGGCGGTTTGCACCGCCTGTG
>JBEPXU010000231.1:0-3836 GCA_041641735.1 Ectothiorhodospiraceae bacterium | reverse complement strand
GCCTTCTACGATATTGCCACCTTGCTGCTCGAGAAAGCCCTGCCATTCACTGTTCATATATTTCCCCACTGTTACACTGTGGATACATCATAGCTGATTGCCTAAGCTATGATAAAGCGTAGTAAAGAATGAGATAGGGATATACCGAGCCAGATCAATATGCGAAGCGACAAACGCCCGGTTTTTTTACACTTATGGCAAATCCAACTCCCCCTCACCGGTTGGATTTCCATTCTGCATCGTCTCACTGGTCTCCTGCTGTTCTTTTTCCTTCCCCTGCCGCTCTATCTTTGGCAACGATCACTTGAGAGCGAGGAGGGATTTGTGCAGGTATCGCAGTGGCTGGCCGCCTGGCCGCTGCGCCTGTTACTGTTGTTATTGATTGGGTGGTTTGCACACCATCTGTTTGCCGGTGTGCGTTTTCTGCTCATCGACCTGGATCGCGGTGTGTCGTTGGCGCCGGCACGATGGAGTGCCCGGGCGGTGTTAGTTGCCGATCTTCTGGTCGTTGTGTGGGTGGGGTGGCTGTTATGAGCCAATATCTGACCGGACTACCTGCCTGGTTGGTTCAGCGCCTCAGTGCGCTCTATATGTCCCTCTTCACGCTTGTTTTCCTTGGCTGGTGGTGGTGGACACCCGAACTCGACTATAGGATGTGGCGGGCACTGTTTACACATCCGGTGGCAGCGATTGCGACATCCATGTTTTTACTTGCCCTGCTGCTGCATGCTTGGGTGGGTGTGCGTGATGTCATCCTTGATTATGCGGGGCACAGACACGGCTTGAGGCTATTGCTGCTGGCCCTGCTGGGGGGGTGGCTGATCGCATTGGGGTTGTGGGTCGCCAGGATTGTTGTATTGGGAGTTGTTGTATGACGTTGGCTAGGAGGCGGTTTGACAGTCTGGTGATTGGCGCCGGCGGTGGCGGGTTGCGCGCCGCACTGCAGTTGGCCCGTGCCGATGCGACCGTGGCGGTGGTCTCCAAGGTTTTCCCCACCCGTTCACATACCGTTGCAGCGCAGGGAGGGATCAATGCCGCCCTGGCCAATGTGTTACCAGATAACTGGCACTGGCACATGTACGACACCATCAAGGGGAGCGACTACCTCGGTGATCAGGATGCCATTGAATATATGTGCCGGGCCGCCTCACACCTGGTCTACGAGCTTGAGCATGCAGGCGTGCCGTTCTCCCGGCTGGATAACGGTCGGATCTACCAGCGTCCATTCGGTGGGCAGAGCCAGGACTTCGGTGGTGATCAGGCCGCCCGTACCTGTGCCGCTGCTGACCGCACAGGGCATGCCATTCTGCATAGCCTCTATCAACAGAATATCCGTGCCAAAACCCATTTCTTTGACGAGTATTTCGCCATCGATCTAATCAAGGATGATAAGGGCACCATTCTTGGTGCACTGGTGCTCGATATTGAAACGGGTGAGCCGTTACTGATTGAGTCCAAGACCACGCTTCTGGCTACCGGCGGAGCGGGGCAGCTGTTCCGCACCAATACCAATGCCCATATCAACACCGGCGATGGGCTGGCGATGGCCCTTCGCGCAGGGATCCCGTTGCAGGATATGGAGTTTTTCCAGTTTCACCCCACCGGGATCGCCGGCAAGGGGATGCTGCTCTCCGAGGGCGCGAGAGGCGAAGGGGGCTACCTCATCAATGGCGAGGGGGAGCGTTTCATGGAGCGCTACGCGCCACACGCCAGGGATCTGGCCAGCCGTGATGTGGTCAGTCGCGCCATCTATCAGGAGGTCAGGGAGGGGCGGGGGTGTGGTCCGAACCGGGATCATGTCCTGCTCAAGGTCGACCACCTGGGGGTGAGTGTCGTGGCCAAGCGCCTGCCAAGTATCCGACAACTGGCACTGACGTTTGCCGGGGTCGATATGGCCAGTGAGCCCGTGCCGGTTTACCCCACTGCGCACTACACCATGGGCGGGATCCCGACCAACCGTCATGGCCAGGTGGTGGTGCCGGTCGGTGAGGGGGAGGAGGCGATCCCCGGGCTCTATGCGGTGGGTGAATGTGCCTGTGTCTCGGTGCACGGTGCCAACCGCCTGGGGGGCAATTCGCTGCTCGATATCGTCGTATTCGGCCGTGCCGCCGGCAATCACATTATCGATTATTTGAGTGAAAGCCGTTTTCACCGGCCAATGCCTGAGGAGAGTATCGAGCAGGCCTGCGAGCACCTGCACCGGTGGGAGCGCAGGGGGGAAGGGGAAACGGTTGAGACGCTACGTCGTGAATTGCAGCAGACGATGGAGGACTATTGTGGTGTTTATCGCAGCCATGATGTGTTGAGCCAGGGACTTGAAAAGGTACTGGCGCTGCAGCAGCGGCTGGAGGGGGTTACCCTGCGTGACCACAGCCGCATCTTCAACACTGCCCGTATCGAGGCCTTTGAGCTGGAAAATCTGCTTGATCTCGCTGTGGCAACAGTGAGTTCTGCCCTGGCGCGAGAGGAGAGTCGCGGTGCGCACTCTCGCATCGACTATCCCGAGCGGGACGATGGGCATTGGCTCAAGCATTCGTTGTTTTTCCGCGAGGGGCAACGTATGGATTACAAACCGGTACGAATGAAACCGTTGAGTGTTGAGACCTTCCCACCGAAGCCGAGGGTTTATTAAGTTCGAACTTCAAGGGCCCTGGGGCATGCATTGGGAGCCGATATTGACGATGAAATTCAGTATCTACCGCTACAATCCGGAAGGTGATGAAAAGCCGCACCTGCAGCATTTCGAGCTTGAGAATATCGAGCCCGGGATGATGCTGCGCGATGCTCTGCTGCGTATCAAGGCCGAGCAGGATGAGTCACTCAGCTTTCGCCACTCCTGCGGTGAGGGAGTGTGTGGCTCCGATGCAATAAATATCAACGGCGGCAACGGACTGGCCTGCATTACGCCACTCGATTCATTGCGGCAGCCGGTGACAATTCGTCCGCTGCCCGGAATGCCGGTGATACGGGATCTGGTGGTCGATATGAGTCAGTTTTACCACCACTACAAGGCGATTGAACCCTATTTAATCGTCAACGATGCGGAGCCCGAAACGGAGTACCTACAGAGTCCGGAAGAGCGTGAACGACTCGACGGGCTCTATGAGTGCATCCTGTGCGGCTGTTGTTCCACCCAGTGTCCATCCTTCTGGTGGAACCCGGATAAATTCAGGGGCCCGGCGGCGTTGTTGCAGGCGTGGCGTTTTTTGGCAGATAGCCGTGACCAGGCGACCGCCGCGAGACTGGAGGCCCTTGATGGGCCCTACCGTCTGTTCCGTTGCCATACAATCATGAACTGTACCAATGTTTGCCCAAAGGGACTCAACCCCACGCGGGCAATCGGACTTATCAAGCAGTTGATGTTGAAGCGACAGGTGTAATGGAGTGAGTACAGGCGTTGACCTACCGACGAGCATGTCAAGGCTGCGCTGGCGTTGCCGGCGGGGGATGCTTGAGCTGGATCTGCTGTTGTCGGATTTCCTTGATAACGGTTATGAGTGGCTGGATAGCCAGCAAAAGATGCTTTTCACGGAGTTGCTTTCACTGCCTGATCAGACATTGTTCGAGTATCTGATGGGGACGCGCGTTGTGGAGAAAAAGGAGTTTGCCGATGTCATCGAAAGGATACGCCACGCCGCTAGCGCTTGATGTTCATCCAAATAAACTATTGCGAACGCTCTATCTGCTTTTTGTTTTGCAGGCAGGCGCCGTTTTGCTTTGGTTGCCGCTCCCCTTTTTCGCCTGTGCTCTGGTCTTTTTGCTATTTCTAATACCCGTGCGAATGACCTGGCAGAAACGACCGGACCTGGGCGGGACTCCGGTCAGGCTGGTTTGGG
>JBEPXU010000230.1:0-3859 GCA_041641735.1 Ectothiorhodospiraceae bacterium | reverse complement strand
ATTGTACCCAAAACCGGTGCGGAATTCTCACATTAGGAGAAAAAATTCTTTTATAGGTGCTTGTCTTTAAAGGAAAAATAACCCAGTGAAAAAGTCGTGTATTGTGTGTGGGTACTACTGATGAAGGCATTGGATGAGTGGAATGGCAATGCTTTTTGACTTGTCAAAAAGCGCTGTGATAACATTTTGAAATCAACGATATAGCGTGACTGCTTCGAGCAATTCGGACAGTTCGCCCAAACACGGTTCAAGCACTGTGCGATTACACAGTGCTTTTTTATTTATCACGTGGTCTCTCGTATGGATCACCACTGACGCGGAAGGACTATCATGCCCAGCATTACCCTCCCTGATGGCTCAAAACGCCAGTTCGATCACTCCGTAACCGTTCACGACGTGGCCGCCGATATCGGTCCCGGTCTGGCCAAGGCCACGCTTGCCGGCAAGGTCGGCGACAAGCTGGTGGACGCCTCCTACTGCATCGAGAATGATGCAGAACTTGCGATCATTACCGAGAAGAGCGAGGAGGGACTGGAGATCATCCGCCACTCTACCGCCCACCTGTTGGCCCAGGCGGTCAAGCGCCTCTATCCGGATGCCCAGGTGACTATCGGACCGGTGATTGAAGATGGCTTCTACTACGACTTTGCCTACGAGCGCCCCTTTACCACCGAGGATCTGGAAAAGATCGAAAAGGAGATGGCAAAGATCGTTAAAGACAACATACCGGTCGAACGCTCGGTGATGAAACGCGAGGAGGCGATCGGCTTCTTCCGCGACATGGGCGAAGAGTACAAGGCGGAAATCATCGAGGATATCCCGCACGGCGAGGAGCTTTCCCTCTATAAACAGGGCGATTTTATCGACCTGTGCCGCGGCCCGCACGTGCCGTCCACCGGCAAGCTCAAGGCCTTCAAACTGATGAAGGTGGCCGGTGCCTACTGGCGCGGCGACTCGCGCAACGAGATGCTGACCCGCGTCTACGGTACCGCCTGGACCGACAAAAAGGCACTGAAAGAGTATCTGCACCGTCTGGAGGAGGCGGAGAAGCGCGATCATCGTAAGATTGGCCGTCAGCTGGACCTGTTCCATACCCAGGAAGAGGCGCCGGGTATGGTCTTCTGGCACCCCAACGGCTGGACTCTGTGGCAGGCGGTAGAGCAGTACATGCGCGAAGTCTTCCGAACCAATGGTTACCAGGAGATCCGTACACCGCAGGTGGTGGACCGTACCCTGTGGGAGAAGTCCGGCCACTGGGACAAGTTCGGTGACATGATCTTCACCACTCACTCAGAGCATCGCGACTATGCGGTCAAACCGATGAACTGCCCCTGCCATGTGCAGATCTTCAACCAGGGCCTGAAGTCCTATCGTGACCTGCCGCTGCGCTTGGCCGAGTTCGGTTCCTGCCACCGTAACGAGCCCTCCGGTACGCTGCACGGCATCATGCGGGTGCGCAACTTTACCCAGGACGATGCGCATATCTTCTGTACTGAAGAGCAAATCCAGGACGAGGTATCGGTATTTATCGACCTGCTTTACAAGGTCTATGCCGACTTCGGCTTCGATGACATTATCATCAAGCTCTCTACCCGCCCTGAAGAGCGGGTCGGCTCGGATGAAATCTGGGATAAGGCCGAGCATTCACTGGAGCGGGCACTCAACGCCAAGGGGCTCGAGTGGGATCTGCAGCCGGGCGAGGGGGCTTTCTACGGGCCGAAGATCGAATTCTCCCTCAAGGATTGTCTCGGTCGGGTCTGGCAGTGTGGTACCATCCAGGTTGATTTTTCCATGCCGGGACGGCTCGATGCCCACTATATCGCCGAAGATGGCAGCAAACAGGTGCCAGTAATGCTGCACCGGGCTATCCTGGGATCGATGGAGCGTTTCGTCGGGGTACTCATCGAGCATCACGCCGGTTCCTTCCCCCTGTGGTTGGCACCGATCCAGGCGGTGGTGATGAATATTACCGATAACCAGGCCGATTTTGTGCGTGAAATTGAGGATTTCTTGACAAATCAGGGGATTCGCATCAATTCCGACTTGAGAAATGAGAAAATCGGCTTTAAAATCCGCGAACACACGTTACACCGCATTCCCTATATGCTGGTCATCGGGGATCGGGAAGTTGAAAATCGGACCGTGGCCGTGCGCACGCGAGGCGGGGAAGACCTCGGCACTATGTCTCTAGAGGCATTTGCCGAGCACCTGAACGCCGAAATCGCGAGCCGCGGCCGCACTGTTTTGGAGGATTGAAGCAATCGCTGCGAAAGAAAAAAAGACCCGTTTGAACGACGATATTCGGGTCCCGGAAGTCCGCCTCATCGGAGCAGATGGTGAGCAAGTCGGTGTTGTTCCCACGGAACAGGCACTGGAAATCGCCTCAGAGGCTGAACTCGACCTCGTAGAGGTTTCTCCGGATGCGAAGCCCCCTGTCTGCCGGATCATGGATCACGGCAAGTTCGTATTCGAGCAACGCAAGAAGCAGCAGGCGGCCAAGAAAAAGCAGAAACAGGTCCAGGTTAAAGAGGTTAAATTCCGTCCCGGGACGGAAGAGGGAGATTATCAGGTCAAACTACGCAACCTGACACGCTTCCTCAATGACGGGGACAGGGTCAAGGTAACCTTACGGTTCCGTGGCCGTGAAATGGCACACCAGGAGCTCGGTCGTGATCTGCTCAAGCGGATCGAGGCTGACCTTACCGAACTGGGAACAGTTGAACAGTTCCCGAAGATGGAAGGGCGGCAAATGGTGATGCTGATGGCCCCGAGAAAGAAGAAGTAAATTCAGGTCCTTTCACACCTGGTTTACTTCGGACGCGCTACTGCCCATCCATTACGGTGCCAGCAGTCACAAACGTGCGTTTTTACTTAAACTTGCAATGCGGAGTAGAAAGCAATGCCCAAGATGAAAACCAATCGTGGCGCTGCCAAGCGCTTCAAGAAGAGCGCTGGTGGCTATAAGCGTAACCAGTCGTTCCGCCGCCACATCCTCACCAAGAAGCCGACCAAGCGTAAGCGCCAGCTGCGTTCGGCCGAAATGATCGCCGCTGTCGACGTACCAATGGTTCGTCGCATGTTGCCCTACAGCTGAGGAGTAAGGAACGATGCCAAGAGTAAAACGTGGTGTAACCGCCCGCGCCAAACACAAGAAGGTTCTGGCCCAGGCGAAAGGTTATTACGGCCGTCGCAAGAACGTTTATCGCGTCGCCAAACAGGCTGTTATCAAGGCCGGTCAGTACGCTTACCGTGACCGTCGTCAGCGCAAGCGCCAGTTCCGTACCCTGTGGATCGCGCGTATCAACGCTGCGGCCCGTGAGTGCGGTCTGTCCTACAGCCGCATGATCGACGGTCTGAAGAAGGCCGGCGTCGAGATCGATCGCAAGGTTCTGGCTGACATCGCTGTCGCCGACAAGGCAGGCTTTGCTGCCCTGGCGGAAAAAGCGAAAAGCGCACAGGCCTAAACAGCGATAATCCCGGGCAACCAGCGATACCTCGCTGGTGCAATGCACGGATAAAGAGGGGGAAGGCCTGACAGTCTTCCCCCTTTTTGCTTTATAGACAGTTTCCAATCCGGAGTAGAAGGCGTGGATGATTTGACGAGTCTCGTAAACGAGGCTGAGGCGGCGATTGCCGCTGCTGACGAGTTGCAGGCACTGGATCAGATCCGAGTACAGTATCTGGGTAAGAAGGGTGCTCTGACCGAGCAGATGAAGTCACTGGGAAAACTCTCCGCCGAGGAGCGTCCTGCAGCCGGCCAGGCGATTAATCAGGCCAAGGGCAAGGTTCAACAGGCCATTGAGGCACGCAAGCAGGCATTGCAGGAAGAGGCACTGAATGCACGTCTGGCGGCAGAGAC
>JBEPXU010000229.1:0-3891 GCA_041641735.1 Ectothiorhodospiraceae bacterium | reverse complement strand
CAGGGCGGGCCAGTTGTGCCAGCCGAAGATGCGCTCTACCCCTTCCAGAGCACCGTCCTCGATCATCTTCTTTGCCCCGTGTCCGCCCTCTTCGGCGGGCTGGAACAGCAGGCTCACCGGGCCCGGCAACTGATCTTCATGCTGTTTGAGCCACATCGCCGTACCGATGAGTGCGGCCATGTGGCCGTCGTGGCCGCAGGCGTGCATCTTTCCCGGCTCGGTGGAGCAGAAATCGACGCCTGTGCTTTCGTCGATCGGCAGGGCGTCCATATCGGTGCGTAGTGCGATGTGCTCGCCCGGGGCATTGGGTGCCAGGGTCGCCACGCTGCCGTACTCGGCGCAGGCGCGCCAGGGGATATTCCACTCATCTAATAGGTGGCGGATACGCTCGGCCGTGTTGACTTCTTCCCAGGTGAGTTCGGGATGCCGGTGGCTCCAGTGCCGGAATTCAATGGCTAACTTAATGATTTCATTCCACTTCATGGCGTGTACCGCTGTGTGGTTGAACCGGCATCAATACGGGCGGAGAGGATTTTCTGCCACGCTGAATTGCATTGCTTACTGCTCATACAGCAAGAAGTAGTCCAGAAACGCCTCGTATGCCAAACCGGTTATAGAGAAGCGCCAAGGCGTGCCGCGAATGCGGAGTAGGGAGAGTGCTCGAAATGTTCGCTTCCATGACAGACCTATCCACACAAACCAGAGCGCAGAGTACTATTTTTAAACAAGATTTTATAAGCAGCCTGCGCCGGGGACGAAGAGATGTCAAATAGGGTATTCCCCATTTGTGTGATGTTTTGCCCCAATATCAGGCAACCCTTACGAGGATTCATTTGTCGTTAACGCAGAAGATGTAAGGAAGCACCGGAATGGGGCGGTGGCTGTTCATGCTTGGAGCGTGCGCACCTTTTTGTAGCGTGATGAGTCGGTGGCAAAGGTAATCAAGTACTGACAGCTCACTTTTGCAGGTGAAGAGTGTGGACAATGCCTGATGTCGTGAACATTCCTTGGTTATACTTAAGTCAGTCGACACCCTAATAAGAGACCGGGTCTATGAAACAATATGGCAGCCTGCTGAAACTCAGCCTATTTCTGTTTATCGTCACCGCAACAACCTCAGCCAATGCTGAGACACTGCAAGGGAACTGGCAATGCCGCGGCACCGATGGTCAGCATACTCTCACCTTCCGGGCGAACACCCTTGTCTATGATCGTGAGCCACTCGCTTACAGGGTATCGGGCAATACCTTGCTGGTGGAAGATGACTACGGCATGAGTCAGTACCTCTACCAGCTACAGGAACGGCGTCTTGATATCCAGTTTCCCGACGGTTCCATCCTCAACTGTCAGCGCAGCAGTGCCAGTGCCCCCTCAAACCGAAATGCACAGGAACACGCCAGGCCATCAGGAGGTGGGGTGGACAGTGCGACGCTGCAGGCCCAGATCGCCGGGGTGTGGTGGGGTTATTCGGGATCGACAGAGCGCAAGATTGGACTCTGTCCCGGCGGTCGTTACATGGACTACACCGAGTCGAGCTATTCTGGACGTGGTTATGATTCGGGCGGTAATGAAACCCATGCCTGGGGAGCCGCCAGCCAGGGGGGGAACCAGGGGCGTTGGACGATTCAGGGGAGCTATGAACAGGGAACGATTACCGTACAGACGGTTTCAGGAGAACAATTCACGCTGGATTACTCCCAGGTCGGTGAGCCCGGTTGCCTGAATATTAACGGCAGCCGTCTCTGTCGTACCTCTGCAACGTGTAATTAAGACGTTAGTGGATTAACCCGCTCTACCATGAATATGGACGCTTGATGAAAAGCGGTGCCTAGTGCGGTAAAGAAAAAGGCCTGTCAGGTGACAGGCCTCTTTTTTTGCGTCTACTGATTTCTTAACACTTACCCTGTTTGTTTACGCTTCCATAAACGGATAGTCGGTATAGCCCTCGTGCCCTGAGGTGTAGAAGGTGTCCTGATCCGGTGTATTGAGCTTGGCCCCCGCCTGGATGCGGGCCGGCAGGTCCGGGTTGGCGAGAAATGCGGTACCGAAGGCCACCGAGTCGGCCATGCCGTTTCGGATAGTCTCGGCGGCCTCTTCCGCGCTGTAACCCATATTCACCATCAGGTGCCCCTTGAAGTGCTCGCGGGCGATAGGGATCACATCCGCCTGTTGCACGCCGAAGAAGTCCGCGCGCATCAGGTGCAGGTAGGCAAGATTGAACCGGTTCAGGTGTTCCGCCAGGTAACGGACCCAGCCCTCCGGATCGCTGTCCTGCATGCTGTTGAAGCTGTTCAGCGGTGAGAGGCGCACACCGACGCGGCCACTGCCGATCTCCCCGGTGACCGCTTCAAGTACCTCGGTGAGGAAACGGGCACGGTTCTCCAGTGAACCTCCATATTCGTCGTTGCGCTGGTTGGCGCTGTCGCGCAGGAATTGGTCGATCAGGTAGCCATTGGCGCTGTGTACTTCGACCCCGTCAAAGCCCGCGGCAATGGCACTCACCGCCGCCTTGCGGAAGTCCTGCACAATCGCGGCAATTTCATCACCGGTCAGTTGATGGGGAACGGTGTACGGCTTCATGCCTTCCGGCGTGTTGGTCTCATCGTCAATGGCAATGGCGCTCGGTGCTACAGCCTCCTTGCTGTCGTTCAGCAGCGGATGACAGGCACGGCCACCGTGCCAGATCTGCATGAAAATCCGTCCGCCGGCCTGGTGCACGGCATCGGTGGTCTTCTTCCAGCCTTCGATCTGTTCTGCAGAGTAAATGCCCGGGTCGTTGCCGAAGGCAGAGGTTCCCGGTGTGACCATAGTGCACTCGGTGATGATGAGGCCGGCACTGGCCCGCTGGGAATAGTATTCTGCCATCAGGTCGTTGGGCAGATGGTCGATGGCCCGGCAACGGGTTAGCGGCGCCATGACAAAGCGGTTCGGCAGGGTGAGGTCGCCCAGTTGAACAGATTCAAAAAGTGGCGCTGTGTCTGCTGGCATTGAGGGTCTCCTCATTAAGGGGGTGAAACATTACTTGTAGCACAACGTAAGGCCTGTTTGAGGGAATGCAACCGGTATAAAGCGGATATAAGCAAATGGGGGATTGCTTGTTGGGTTGTGGCAGAAGGGCCGTGATTAAGCATTATGTTGTGAAAAATTCTTACTTTGTCAGCGATAGCTTTAAATATCTAAGGTAACGGCTATTCCCCTCATGAAATTCAGGTATAAGACTTGCGGTGAGTCGTAGTAACCACGATTACGAGCAGAAATCAGAGTGTTTTCGTCGGGTTTGATACAGAAGCCTCATGCACAAGTTGGAAAGCTGACAATATTACTCGGGCTTGAATCATCGTGGGCATTAAGATCTAAACGCTACGAGGAGAAATGGTTATGGCACTGTTCTATGTTGAGAAGGGCACAAACGAAGCTGGTGAGCATCTTATTCATTCATCAACCTGCTCATCCCTGCCGGCAGAAGAGGTTATGCATTACGTCGGTGCGTATGCCCAGGCACCAGTGAATGAGGTCATGGATCGTTATGTGAAAGTATCCACGTGTCCGGATTGCTTACCGGCCTAAGTAAAAATGGGGGTACGGTGGGATTGGTTTAAACAATCCCACCGTACCGGTTTTCTTAGTACGTAGCAGGCAACTGTTATGAACTATGAATTGAGATGCCTTCCACTGCTACAGTCTGGCAAATATCCAGCGCAGCCCGTACGACAACAAACCTGCAACGATGAAGGGGTGATCGACGAGCCTGAGTGCATGTGCTTTGAGGCCGTTATTGGTCGAGAGTAGATAAATGCCACCTGACTGTTGCCACAACGCAATGCCGCTGTTTCCTTTATCGCTCTGCTGAGTGGCAATGACCGATAATTGAACAAAGCCCTCGTCTTAGAG
>JBEPXU010000228.1:0-3896 GCA_041641735.1 Ectothiorhodospiraceae bacterium | reverse complement strand
ACGCCCGGTGCCATCTCCCAGCCGTGGTACTTCTCCATCGCCGCCTTGACGTGCTTGTAGTCGACCAGATCCTGGGTGACGAAGTCAGAATCGAGCTTGTCGAGGAAGGTCTTGTCACCGGCGACCAGGGTCTCGTTCATGCTCTCGACGATGAGCTTGGTGGCGGACGGATAGGGGTAGGGCGAGAAGTCGATGCGACCGTTGTCGAACTCCGCCTGGTGCTGGATGGCATCGGGTTTGGCGTAGGCGGCCTCGTCGTAGAAGGTCATGGCGCGAACCACGGCCTTGGCCGGCATCGGCAGGTAGCCCATGCCGTCGCGTGACATCATCTTCGCGACTTTTTCCTTGTTGTTCTGGGCGTAGACCTGGGCGCGGACGATGGCGTTCATCACCTTCTGGGTCCACTCGGGCTTGGCGTTGACGGTGTCCTCGTTCATGCAGACCACGCAGCAGGGGTGGTTCTTCCAGATGTCGCCGGTGAAGCGCAGCATCTTGCCGCCCGCTTTGAGTTCGCCGAAGGCGTTGAAGGGTTCGGCGACGATGAAGGCGTCGATCTTCTTGGCAGCCAGCGCAGGGGGCATGTCCGGCGGCGGCATGATCATCAGGTTGACTTCGTCCTTGGCCAGCGGCTCGCTCTGGCTCTTGATCACCGGCTTGAGGCCGGCATCGCGCAGTGCCATCTGCAGCACGATGTTGTGCATGGAGTACCAGTAGGGGACGGCCACCTGCTTGCCCGCCAGGTCGGCGAAGGACTCGGCGCCGGTGTGCTTGCCCACGACCACGGCGGAACCGTTGATGTGCGCCCAGCTCATGATCTTGACCGGGAAGTTGTTGTTATAGCGCATCCATACCGGGATCGGCTTGAGGAAGTGGACCAGGTTGAATTTGCCGGCGGCGAAGCCTTCGACCAGCGGCGACCAGCCGCGGATCAGTGTCGGCGGCTCGGACTTGAGTCCCTCCTCCTCGAAGAAGCCCATGCCGTGGGCCACCAGCAGTGCGGTGGCATCGGTGATCGGCAGGTAGCCGATGCGAACGACTTCATCGTCCGGCACCTGCATCTGGCTGGCGCCGAAGGCCAGGCTGGGCATCATGGAACCGGCGGCCAGACCGCCTGCGGCCATCATGTCCATCATGAAGTCACGACGGCTCATTTCGTGCTTTTCCAGGTATTCCAAATCAGACAGGTCTTTATCGCTCATGGGGTTCACCTCTGTTAATGCGTTACGGTTCGTCGGGGTCTGGGTCAGGCGACTTGCCTGTCCGTGTTTGTTTCGGGGGATGCCGCTTCCGTGGGCGGTTGCTCCTGGGGTTCGGGGTTGGCGCCGTCGCCGACGAGCCCCTCAAATTTGTTCATCAACTCTTCACGCTTGGTCGTGAATTCGGCGGAGGTGCGCTCACGCGGGTAGGGCATGTCGTTGTACAGTTCGCCGACGATGCGCCCGGGGTTGGCAGACATGATTAGCACGCGGTCGGCCATCGCCACCGCCTCCTCGATGTCGTGGGTCACCAGCACCATGTTCAGGTCCTGCTCGTCGGCAATGGCGGCCACCTCATCCTGCAGGCTGGAGCGGGTGAAGGCGTCGAGGGCGGAGAAGGGTTCGTCCAGTAGCAGGACGTCGGGGTGGGTGGCCAGCGAGCGGGCCAGTGCTACACGCTGCTGCTGACCGCCGGAGAGGGACTGCACGTTGGCGTCCATCTTGTCATCCAGGCCGACAAGCTTGAGCAGGTTTTCCACCCGGACGGGGTCTTTTTCGCCGGCGAAGTCGAGGCCGAGGCTGGCGTTCTCGCGCACGCTCATCCAGGGGTAGAGCGAAGGCTTCTGGAACATCATGTTCCACTTGGCGCTGGGGCGAGTGACCTGGTGGGCGTTGATGCGTACGCACCCTTCGCTGGGGAAGAGCAGCCCGGCCAGCATGTGCAGCAGGGTGGATTTGCCGCAGCCGCTGCGACCGATAAGGGCAACCTTCTCGCCCGGCTCGATGCTCAGTTCGATATCCTTGAGTGTCGGCGCTTTCTGCCCACGAAAGGTGTGGGTGATGTAGTCGATGCTGATGCGTGTACCCATAATGCAATTCCCAATAACTCGGTTGGCTTGCTATGGGTACAGCACACAGTGTGCCAAAGGATGTAATGATTGGATAAACAATGACTTAGGAATAAAGAGGGGGTGTATGAGAATATTGACCCAGGTCAATTAGCGGTCATTGTCAACATTGGCAGCCATGGAGGGGTGACAAAGCGGGCCGGTGTCCGACTTTGTCCGCCCGGGTAGAGCCCAAAACAGTGCATCGGGAATTTTCGTCGCGATGATGGCATCAGCGGGGCCAGAAGTATTTAGTGTGTGGGTGGCATATCGAGCTACCAGGAGCGGCGTCTGGCCGTTGACCATCGATAAGAAACTTCCGACACAATAGGGACTGATATCTGCTGACTGTGCTTTGGGTTTTACCTTGCAGGCAGGCTGCGTGTCGTTTGTAAACCTCTGTATGGATAGTGAGGTACTTTGGCGCTACCATTTCTCTGCGCGATCAGTTCCGCGCCACGGTCAAATGTTATGTCATCAATCGGATAGAAACTTACTGCAATGAAAAAACCACTACTACGCTTCGGGTTACTACTTTGTTCTGTCGTGCTCCTTACTGCCTGTTTTCCACCGAAAACCCCGCAGGAGGTTGCCGCCGCCTTCTGGCAGGCCGTGGTCGAGTACAACGCCGACGGCGCTGTTGAATATTCAACCCTGACCCGAACCGAGGACTACGACGGATTTTCCAAAGAGTGGAGCGGGTTCGAACCCACCTGGGGCAAGGTGGTGATCGATGGCGATGAGGCCAGCGTGGTTACAGAGCTCGCCAGTCCGGTGAACTCCGGGATGGAGGACAGACGCTTTACCACGTATCTGCTGCGAGAGGAGGATAAGTGGCTGGTCGATTATGCTCGCACCAAACAGTCGGTGCAGGGAGGGTTGCTCGGCAGCCTTTTTGGCTCGCTAAGCCGTTTGGGGGAAGACATGTCGAGGGAGTTTGAATCCTCCGCCAGGGGTTTTCAGGATGAGATGGAGCGCATGAGCCGTGAGCTGGAGGCTATGTCGGCAGAGATAGGCAAAAAGGCGCAAGAGAACCTGAATCAATATGCCGAAGAGTTGCGTCAGAGCATCAAAGAACTTGAAGAGTCGATCGACCGGGCACTCAAGGATAAGGAGAATGAACTCTCTGATGAAGACAGGCGTGTGTTGAAAGAGGTGGCAGCCGATCTGGAGAAAGATCGGGATAAGCTCTCCAACCCCACTCCGGAGAACATTGCCGAGAGTAGTATCGATGTCGGCCAGGCACAGATACAGCTTGAGTCAATCAAGAACAACCGAGTCGACGACTATAAAAAACAGTGGCGAGACTGGAGTGAGCAGTTCGAGCGGGATATGCAGCAAATGCTTGAGGAGCTCAAGCCAAAGCGATCAGAGGTTAACGGTACACGCATTTAAGATGTGTTTTCATCTACGGCCAGAACCTTTTTTGTTGAATGAGACCAGGTCTCTGTTTCTGCGTGGTGGGTAATGGGACCAGCACGCGGGATTTTTCCATTTAACAGAGAATCGTTATGAGTTTCGCCAACGGAAGAAAATAAAGGCGTAGATCGCCACATTCCAAAACAGGGTGCCGACCCCCACGTAAATCCCCAACTCCTGAGTTAATCCCTCCGGATAGACCAGGGGGGCGATGTAGTGTTCAACGAATCCCCCTTTGTAACCGGCCTGGCCGGCAAGCTGTCGATAATGATTCTCAAGCGGTGTCAGGGGGCAGGGCAGTGAGGCGATATTGACCACGGCACCCCACAGGAACATCGGCACATGCAGCCAGGAAAATATGCGCCGATACAGCACCAGCAAGCCGCCGAACAGC
>JBEPXU010000227.1:0-3902 GCA_041641735.1 Ectothiorhodospiraceae bacterium | reverse complement strand
TATCCACCGCACGCCGTTGACGTGCCAGCGCCTGACGATAGGGGCGTTTGGTCGTATTACCATCGAGAAGGTCACACACCGACTCCATGCCTTCGCAGATCTCGTTCGCCCATGCCTGCAGGGAGATATCCTTACCACAGCGCTTAAGCTCCAGGTTCGGCTCACGCCCACGGTGCGCCACCAACATCTCATTCTGGTCGATCTCGATACGCTCCTGCGGCGTGATTGGTGGACTGTCTGCGAGCAGACAGTAAAGCAACAGCGCCTCCAGGAAGTAGAGCTGTGATTCATTGATACCCAGCGGGTCAAAGGCGTTCACATCCAGCGAGCGAAGTTCGATATAGCGCACGCCACGGCGTTTTAGCGCCAGTGAGGGTTTTTCGTACCCCTGCAGCAACTGCTTGGGACGCACCGTGCTGTAATACTCGTTTTCAATCTGCAGGATATTGGCATTGAGTTGCCGGTACTCGCCATCGACCTTCACTCCGATGGCCTCATACTCCTCACAGGGGGTGTTAATGGCATAGGTCAGGCTGTCGACATACTCATCCAGGCTGTCGTAATCGGCCTTGATCCCGGTTTCGTTCTCTTTATTGTTCTGATAACCGATATCACCCATGCGCAGCGAGGTGGCATAGGGTTCGTAATAGGTCGAGTCGTCGAATGACTCCAGGCTGTTCTCCTTACCGTTAAGGAAGGACTTGCACACGGCCGGCGAGGCACCGAACAGATAAGGGATCAGCCAGCCGACCCGCAGCAGATTCCGCAGCAGGTCAAAATAACGGTCGGAGATATAGTCCTGCAACGTCTGGTCATCCCCTTCCAGCTGCTGCAGTGCCTGCCAGAAGGCGTCGCTGAAGGAGTAGTTGAAATGTACCCCGGCAATCACCTGCATCACCCGACCGTAGCGATTACCCAGGCCACGGCGATAGATGGTCTTCATCTTGCCGGCATTGGACTCGCCGTAGTAGGCGATGGGAATACCCGACTCACCGGGCACCACACAGGGCATACTGGTTGCCCACAAAACCTCCTCGTCCAGGCGGTTATAGACAAACTGCTGCAGATCGCGCAGGAACGAAAGCGCCTCACCCATCTCATGAAAGGGGGGCGTAATAAACTCCAGCAACGCTTCGGAGTAATCGGTAGTGATGTAGGGGTGGGTCAGGGCGGAACCGAGTGAGGAAGGGTGAGGCGTCTGGGCAATCTTGCCCTCACTGTTGACGCGCAGGCTCTCCTTCTCCAGCCCGACCATACTGCCCTTGAGCAACGGGGAAAGGTTTGCCGCCTCGATACGGGCAACGCGTTGTTTAACGGTTTGGTGCAAGATTCTGTTACCGAGAGGTCAGGGTTGCTGTCGGGAAGGTGGGGCTTAAGTATACCTGATCGTGACTCAGGCAGGGATTTTCAAGCTCACAACACGATTTTTTCAACCACGGACGTCGCTTCACTCTCAGCCCATCACTCCGAAGAGATACTGAGTTTGCTGGTATCGATCTCAGGTTCCTCGGCCTCCTCATGCTCACCAATAACGGCACCCGGCTCGTCCATGCTCAAGCCACTAAGGTCCACATCCAGCTCCTCTTCCTCCTCGTGCTCCACCAGGGTCGCACCCGGCTCATCCATGCTCAGCTCACTGGTATCCACCTGTGGTTCAGGGACATCCTCGTGCTCTACGAGGGTTGCGCCCGGCTCATCCATGCTCAAGCTCCCGGTATCGACCTGCGGCGGTGGCACCTCCTGGTGTTCCACCAATACCGCACCTGGTTCATCCAGACTGGCAGAACCCAGCTCCCCCAAACCGGCAGGCGGCTCTTTAATCACGTATTTAGTCTCGCCGCCCGCACCGGCAGCCAACTCTGCTTCGCTCTTTGCTGTACCCGATGGCTGGGCGGTAGCAGCTTTCGGTGCAGCTGAGGCAGCCTGTGGTTTCGTTTTGGCGGCTACGGCGCCGTGAACCTTACCCTCACAAAGGGCGCCTGCCTTCTTCATCGCAATGAGGTACTTTTTGGCCGTCTTCTCGTCGACCGCCTTTTTAATCATCACCGGCTTGCCCGTGAAGAGACGCTCGGCCTTCGGCACCTCAACCTTGAAGAGCTTGGCAACATTGGCCTTGACCTGCTCCAGCCTGGCACCCTCCACCAGTTTGCCGCTGAATATCACGTCGTAGCGTTTTTCGCTCATGCCATCACTCCCATCGCCTTTTTACCCTTGTCCCCACCGCTCTCAGCGCAATTTATTGAACTCGAAAACATTGATGATTTCACGTGTCGCCTTGTAGAGACGGACCACCTTCCCCTCCAGCTTCACCTCAATGCTCCCCGCAGGTCCCGCGGGAAGTTGTGTCTTGATGCTATCCGACACAGGCTCTGCCTGACGGTAGAGGTCACGCTCCAGTGGCTCGCCGACCTTTAGCTTTCTCTCCCAGCCCGGCGGCAACTGCCCCCCACGCGCCACTTTTTTTTCTAGCCCGGGCGGCAGACCATCACTTGCAACCCCTTCACTATGCGGATTCTTTGCCTGTGCCGATAGACTCAACAACAAGCCGCTAAACAGCAGTAACAATACCTTGAACGCTTTCATTCATTTGCCCCATATCTTCGCGTTTATTCGGCAACAAGACGAAAAATACGCCCGGATGAGAAATCCAGCAAGTAAAGCTCCCCCTGCCGGCCTTCAGCAAATGAGGCGATTCGCTTACCGCTGAGCAGCCGCTCCCGTGGCTCTGCACCGGCTTTAGTCGTATCCAGCGACCAGATCCTACCAGTACAAAAATCACCATAGAGATACTGCCCGCGCAGTGATGGTATCGCACTGCCGCGATAAACATAGCCGCCGGTTATCGAACACCCCTTATCGTGGGAGTACTCCGCCAGCGGCAATACGATACCTTTTGCGCTACAGGTCTCGCCACGGTAGCAGTGAAGCCCCTCCCAGCGGTTCCAGCCAAGATTGTCACCGGCGCCTACCCGGTCCACCTCCTCCCAGCGGTTCTGCCCCACATCACCGACCCAGAGCTGGCCTGTTTTACGATCGAAACTCCAGCGCCAGGGATTACGCAGGCCATAGGCGTAGATCTCTCCGCGCCCTTTCCCTTTGGCAAACGGGTTATCCGGCGGAACGGCATAGGGTGAGACACGATTGACATCGAGCCGCAGGATCGCACCCAGCAGAGTATCGCGGTTCTGAGCGTTGCCCTTTGGGTCGCCTCCGGAACCACCGTCCCCTAAGCCAAAATAGAGGTAACCGTCGGGGCCGAAAGCAATATGTCCGCCATTGTGGTTGCGATAGGGCTGCTTTACCTCCAGCAGCACCTGCTCACTCCCCGGGGCAATGCTCATGCCGCCATCGTGACTGCGAAAACGTGCCAGCACCGAGGTCAGTGGCGCCCCCGCTCGGGTATAGGAGAGATAAACCCTGCCGTTCTCAGCAAAACGGGGGTGAAACGCCATGCCCAGCAGACCGGCTTCCATCGGCCTGGACTCCACCTCTTCACTGAGATCGAGCACCAACTGCTGATCACTGCCATCGGCATTCAGGCGATAGATCTTGCCTCCGCGCTCCACCACAAACCATGTGCCGCCATCACCCGGTGGCTGAAGCATGAATACCGGCTGGTCGAAGGCCTTGCCGCCAAACATGGGGGCGAGTCCCAGTTCGCCTGCCAGCAGAGACGGGGTAACCAACAGCAAACCACAGAGCGTCAACGCCCTCCATACCAGCCGCAACACGCTTACTCCTTGAACAGCTTGTCAAAAAATTTCATCAGCTCTGACCACGACTTCTGATCCGCCTTTTCGTTATAGGCCAGTGGCAGACCGAATTTCTTACCGAAACGATCCGCCTCGGGGTTGGTGAAGCTGTGCTTGGCACCCGGATAGTTGATAAAGCGATAATCGACC
>JBEPXU010000226.1:0-3915 GCA_041641735.1 Ectothiorhodospiraceae bacterium | reverse complement strand
CGAGGCCTTCGTCTCCAACATCATGATCACCCCGCTGCCCACCGCCTCCACCCACATCAATCCCGAACCGACCCGGGTACGTAAACTGCTGCTCCACCGCCAGGAGATCGACCGGCTCACCGGTGCCGTAGAACGCAAAGGCTACACCCTGATCGCCCTCTCCCTCTACTGGAAGAAGGGCAAAGTAAAGGTCGAGATCGCCCTCGGCAAGGGTAAGCAGAAGCAGGATAAACGCGCTACCGAGAAGGAACGCGACTGGAAACGCGAGAAGCAGCGCCTGCTCAAAAACCGCTAGGGACCTGTTTCGGTATCTTTCCGTGACAGGGAACTTTTCCCCAAGTAGAATGACTAATGAAGTGAACCAATGGGGGCGACCTGGCTTCGACGTGGGTGGCAAAACCTGAGGTGCATGCCGAGGATGCAGATATCCTCGTAAATAAATCTGCAAAATCATAGTTGCCAACGACGACAACTACGCACTCGCTGCTTAAACCCCAGTAGGGTGCCCTCCGAACCAGGGCCGTGCCTGTGCGCTTGGATTTTCGGGGGTCATTTCTCACAGGATCGCGACAAAGCTCGTCCGGGGCCGAGTCGTTAAAACCTAACCGGAATCGCCGTTAGTTGGCCCTGCCCGTCGGGTTGCTGGCGGTTAAAACAATAGACGCGGATAAGCATGTAGAGCCGAAGGCGGAGTGCTCGCGGACGCGGGTTCGATTCCCGCCGCCTCCACCAAATAAACAAGGGCTACCCGACAGGGTGGCCCTTTTTTATTGCCTTCATAACGCCATTAGCAGTACATGGAACATACGATAATGGCGAAAATTCTAACCCAATCCCCTTTAGTACAGTGCGTTTTGCTAAGATATGTCTAGATAACGGATAACAATACTAATGACTAGACTGGCGCTATCACGACTCTACCTCCTCAGCGGCATGGTTGGCCGACAGGTACTGCGGCTACCCAACTATCTCATCGATCTCACCGTATTTATCATTCGCGCCCTGCATGACTGGCGTATGGCCAGCAAACTGCTCAACCGGGCGACCTACAGCAGCCTGGTTGGACAGCTTATCTTCAGTGGTGTTGATGCCCTGCCAGCGATTACCCTGCTCTCACTCGCCTCGGGCCTGGGTATCGTTAGCCAGCTCATTATTACTGTACAGGTCTTCGGTGAGGCCGGGGATGTCATCACGGTACTCACCCAGGTAGTGGCCCTTGAGCTCGGTTCCCTGCTCACGGCCATTGTATTGATTGGCCGCTCAGGGTCAGCCATTACAATTGACTTGGCCAACATGAAGCTTAACAAGGAGATTGAAGGGCTTGAATTGCTGGGAATAAACGTCAATCACTTTTTTATCACGCCACGCCTGCTGGGAACCACCATCTCACAAATGGCACTGGTTGTTTACTTCTCCATTATCTCCGTTGTTAGCGGCGTAATGATTGCCGGCACCTTCGTCAATGCCGGTTACTTTAAATACCTGGCGGATATTCCTCTCGCGTTTGACCCTTATGATCTGATTCTTTTCCTTTTCAAGAACCTGGCCTTTGGTCTACTTATCGGCACTATCGCCTGTTATCACGGACTGCGGGTAGAGTACTCCCGCACCGAAATCCCGCAACAGGCACAACGTGCCATCATCAACAGTCTTAGCATCATCTTCATTCTTAACGGTCTTATCGCACTGGTGAGCAGCTAGAATGGTTAGCACTCTTCCCATTAAAGCCGTTGAACTTGAACCCTGGCACAAGGATGAAAGCATTCAACTGCCACCGCTGTCTATCGAAATACCGTCTCAAGGTACAACATGCCTAATAGGTAATAGCAGCACGATACTGACTGAATACCTTCGTGCACTGGGCGGTGTCGATGACCTTCGAAATGGCCAGCTTTATCTCTTTGGAGACCCTTTAGCCGGAATCTCACAAGAACAATGGCAACAGCTTCGACTCAAGATAGGCTTCGTTTCCCGGACTGCCCCTCTCCTGTCGGTGCTCAATGGCCTTGAAAATGTCATCCTGCCCACGCTGTATCACAAGCGAATGTCTCGTGCTGAGGCTGAGGCTGCGGCAAAGGGGCTACTGCTTGAGCTGAGCTGTCAGGCCGATCTTTCACTGCTCCCGGCCTACCTCACTCCGCTTGAACGAACCCAGCTAGCCATTGCCCGGGGGATAATTCTTGAGCCGCCGGTAATGCTGCTTGAGGAGCCCTATCATGAACTGAATAGTAGTGAGCGCGGCAGTATCACTAGTTTTCTTTCAGCGTGGTCGAAGGAACATTCCCTTGTGGTAAGTACGAGCAACCTGAATTTCGCCAAAAAGCAGGCTGACCGAATCATCTTTGCCGACAAGGAGAAAATCCTCTATTTTGACTCATGGCAGGGATTTGTTCAGTCTGATGAGACGCTGGTGAAGAATTACCTGCAACAATACCGGGACAGCTATTATCTCTAGCATGATGGACGAACAGAACAACGATACGCAACGGGTGCACTACATCCACCGCATGAGCTACTCCTCCCAGGAGAGGCTGGTCGGTATCTTTGTGCTCAGTGCACTGGCTATCATATTCCTGCTGTTTTTCGTCAACAGCAAGACCGCAAACCTGTTTCAGGACTCCATCACCCTGCATGCCTACCTGAAGAATGCCGAGGGGATTTCTACCGAAACACTGGTTAAGGTATCCGGGATTGAGGTCGGCAAGGTCAAATCCATCGATATTTCAGACGATCACCGCATTCATCTAACCCTGCAGGTTTTCGAACGCTACCGCGAACTTGTCCGGCGCGACTCTCAAGCATCCATTGGTAAACTATCGGTCCTTGGCCGCTCTACCATCGATATTGAGGCAGGCTCACCGGATGAGCCTGTCCTTGCAGATGGCGACACAATTGAGGTCGAGGAGCCGCTCTCCATGGATGAGTTGATCGCTGAACTGACCCCGGTAGTGAAAGCCGTCGAGGAGTCTGTGCAACGGTTCGCCGCTGTGATGCAGGCCATTGAACCCAAGAAGGTCGAAACGATTGTCGCCAATCTGGAAGACTCCTCCAGCAATATCCGCAAAATCAGTGAACAGCTCAATAACGACAAGGGTGCTGTCGGCATGGCGCTTTATGATGAGGACTTTCGTCACCGCCTGAAACAAACCGTCAATGCCCTGGAGAAGACTCTCACACAGGCGGAACAGCGCCTGGCGCAAATCGAACCGGTGGTGAACAACATCGATACCATTACGAATGAAACGGGTAAGGCGTCAAAAGATTTCCCGGCACTGGTCCACGATACCAAGACCATGGTCGGGAATATCAATACCACACTGACCAGTCTGAATGTGGAGGTCAAACAACTTCCCGATCTTATCACCCGCATGAACGTACTAATGGAGCAGACCGACAGACTGCTGGAGGGCATTTCCAATTCCTGGATGTTTTCCAACGAAGAGTCGCGTGAAAGGGAGAAGCTGATTGAGGTACAACCTCAACATGAATAAGGCCGGCATCATATTTCTTTTATTACTGTTACTGAACGGTTGCGCCAGTGTCAGTGACACACGTCCAGAGATCATTCGCAAGAGCGAGTACTACCTGGAACATGGCGTAACCGCTTTTGGCAACAGCGACTATGTCATGGCTGCCGAGTTTTTCAATAAAGCACTGGCGCATTATCGCAGTATTGACGACTCACACGGCATTTTACTCAGCCTGATCAACCTTGCCGAGACCGCCATGGCCACCGGAAACGCCCAGGCCGTGATCCAGCGACTGGAACAGGCGGAGTCCGTTGCCCGGCGCAGCCAACCTTCGCGTTACCTCGACCGCATTCAATTGATGCGGGCACAGGTCTACTGGCGTGAACATGACGAACAGCGGGTTATGCCTCTGTTGACACCTTTACTCCCCGAATTTTCTGCCGAA
>JBEPXU010000225.1:0-3928 GCA_041641735.1 Ectothiorhodospiraceae bacterium | reverse complement strand
CACGGACGATATCAGCACCGGCCCTCTCGAGTGCAGCGATTTGGGCGACGGTAGCGGCCACATCGGTGGTCTCTGTGTTGGTCATGCTCTGCACCGAGATCGGCGCATCACCGCCAACAGGCACATTGCCAACCATAATCTGGCGCGTCTTGCGACGCACCACAGGAGATTCATATTGCATGATAGTTACCTGGAACCGGGAACGTTGTGCTCTGCACGCCCGACACGGAAGCGGGCGATATCCCTGCGCTGGAACGGGGTGTGATCAAACTCATCACCATTATAATAAACACTGACACCTGGGGCATAACCGAGGAAGACACGAAACGGCGCCTCCCCCTTCAGCTTCAGGGTCTGCCCGGCCTTAATAAGGCCATAGGCGAGATTGCGTCCGGCACTGTCGGTTATCTCAGTCCAGCAGTTGGCGCTGTAACGCAACTCCAAACTGGAAACCGGGGTCGTGGCGGTAACAGGCGATGAAGAGCTTTTTTCCTGGGAGGAGGTACTCTCCACTGCAGCCTTACTCTCCTGCGCGACCTGTCTCTCCTCTGTGACAGCGCTCTTCTCGGTCGTTTCGGCCTGGTCCTGTGTATCGCTCTCCTTCATGACCGTATCCGTCGTTCCGGTCTCCTGCCCCGTGGTCTCAGCCAAAACAGAGGCTGACTCCGTCTCACCGCTGGCCGCGGGCTCGGCTGCCTCCTGACCTTGATCGGGAACGGAAAGGGTCACGTCACCACTGGCAGTATTCACCTCCTGCTCCGGCCCAACGGTGAAGGTGTCATTGCTCTTGTGGCCGGAGAACCACCACATTCCCACCGAAATAACTACCGCAGCGACCAGCAGGTAGGTTACCAGCCGGACCGGCAGGTCACGACTGCTAACCTGGTCCTCACCGCCAATAGTCGAAACGAGGGAAGGGGGCTCAATAGTGCTGTCGACAGGCTTGGCAAACTTATCTTCCGGTAGACCGAGGATACGCGCATAACTGCGCAAATAACCCGAAACGAAAGTCGCTGATGGTAAGGCCTCATAATCGTCCTTCTCCAGTGCAGCAACCATCCGCTCGTTGATTCGCATCTGCGTGGCAAGCTCACTCCGCGACATGCCCGCGGCTTCACGTGCCTGCTTCAGACGCTTCCCCGGCAACTCCTGTTGCTTCGTCGATGACTCTTCCTGCGGCTCTTGCCGTTCTTCTTCTGTCGTTTCGCTCACACTGGCATCCTGTTGTGTTATTTGGAGTCCAAATAGAGTTTGGTTTGTGGTGCATTTGGATATTCGTTTTTCAACATCAAACCATAACTGGCGAGCGCATTCTTATCACCCAGCACCCGCTCTACCCGGATACCGAGCCAAAGGCTCTCCGGTGTCGGCCGTGCAATCGCCTGAAAACGCTGCAGGTAGGCACGGGCTGAAAGGTGATTCTCTTTTTCCAGAGAGATGCGCGCCATGGCCAGGAGGCTTTTTGGCAGTCGCGGATTCATCTTCAGCGCCTTACGCAGATACTCCTCTGCCTTGTCGAGATCCGGCTTACGCTCCTGGCATAGCCCCATGTTCTCATACACCTGATCCCTGCGTGGATAAACCGGGTTATCCAGAACCTTGCGGAACTGCTCTTCTCCGTCATCAAACCGATCCTGACCGCAAAGAAATGCCCCGTAGTTGTTAAACAGTGTGGAGTCATCACCCTCGTGATAGTAGATCGCATCATGAAAATGCTCGTCGGCCAAATCATCTCGACCGAGCCGATGATACAGCTCGGCAATATAGTGATGGGCCTGTGCATTGGTTGAGTCGAATTTCAGTGCACGTTTAAGCTTCTCCATGGCAACATCATCATTACCCTGAAGCATGTACTGTAAGCCGAGTTTGGCATTGGCTGCAGCGGCCTTCTCCGAGTCGACACCCTCCCGCACATTACTGCCACTACAACCGGAAAGTATCAACGTTAGCGAGACAAACACCAGCAAACCGATTTTTTTCATGATGCGACCTTCTCCTCCTTGATGACGAAACGGCCGCTACGGCGTGTCCGGTCCTGCACCTTACCGGCAAGCTGGCCACAAGCAGCAGCAATATCATCACCGCGTGTTTTACGGGTGACAGTGATAATTCCCGCCTCCATGATGATGTCACGGAAGGCGTTAATGGTTTCCATGCTGGAGCATTCGTAAGATGACCCTGGAAACGGGTTAAACGGGATCAGGTTCACCTTGGATGGCACACTGCGCAGAATCTTTACCAACTGGCGTGCATGCTCCGGTGAATCGTTGACGCCTGCAAGCATGACATACTCGAAGGTAACCCGGTTGTGCGGCTTGCCTTCAACGTAGCGCTTGCACGATGCGAGCAACTCCTTAATCGGGTATTTCTTGTTAATCGGTACCAGCTCATCGCGCAGTTTATCGTTCGGCGCATGCAAAGAAACTGCAAGGCTGACATCACTGCGCTCCCGCAGCGCATCCAACGCAGGAACTACCCCGGAGGTACTCAGCGTCACGCGGCGCTTGGAGATGCCGAAGGCAAGATCGTCCTTCATCAGCTCCATGGCACTGACGACACTGTCGAGATTCATCAGCGGCTCGCCCATACCCATCAATACCACATTGGTGATCACCCGCTCGCCTTTGTTCTCGGGCAGTCCAATAATGCGCGCGGCAAGAGCCACCTGTCCGACAATCTCGGCGGTGGAGAGGTTGCGGTTGAAGCCTTGACGGGCCGTAGAGCAGAAACTGCAGGCAAGGGTGCAACCAACCTGGGAAGAGACACAGAGGGTAGTACGCTCCTTGTCGGGGATATAGACCATTTCGATGAAATTGGTCTCATCCACCTTAAGCAGCCACTTTCGTGTACCGTCGCTGGAAGGCATATCCTGCGCGACCTCAGGCAGACGGATCTCGGCGACCTCTTTGAGCCGTTCACGCAGAACCTTGCTCAGATTGGTCATCTCATCGAAGTCATCGACTCCGAATTGATAGATCCATTTCATGACCTGAGAAGCGCGGAAGGCCTTCTCCCCCATATCGGCGAAGAAGGCCTCCATGTCCTGCCGCGTCAGGCCAAGCAGATTTACCTTGGCGGACTCACTCATCGGCAATTGACTCTCTCATAGCGGATTCACCGCCGCACACCATTAGCGGGTGCGCGGGCAGAGCTCTTCCGGCTTGAAGAAGAAATCGATTTCACGCGCCGCGGTCTCCGGGGCATCGGAACCGTGTACGGCGTTGGCATCGATGGACTCGGCGAAGTCGGCACGAATGGTACCCGGGGCCGCTTCCTTCGGGTTGGTGGCGCCCATCACTTCGCGATTCTTGGCAATGGCATTCTCACCTTCGAGAACCTGCACCATGACCGGACCGGAGGTCATGAACTCGATCAGGTCATTGTAGAACGGACGCTCCTTGTGCACTTCGTAGAAGGCGCCTGCCTGCTCATTGCTCAGGTGCATCATCCGCGCTGCAATGATCTTCAGGCCGGCTTTCTCGAAGCGGGAGTAGATCTCGCCGATTACGTTTTTGGCCACTGCATCGGGTTTGATGATGGAAATGGTGCGTTCGATTGCCATTAAAAATTGTCTCCGTAATATAGCTTGCTGAAACGTCTGATTCTATATAGATCAAACCCGCGATTATACGCGGGCTTGGCATACCATTCCAGCAATTCCCATCATACCCCCCTGTGACATCGGGGTATTGATATGGTTCACACAGCGGGTCGGGGATTCGCTGAAAAGCGAGGGGCGTGGAGGCTAGTCTCTCTCTTCGATCCAATTCATTTGAATGGATTCGAGGATTTTCTCATTCGAGTGCTCCGGATTATCGTCGAACTCCTCCAGGGCGCAGACCCAGTCGTGCAGGTCGGTAAAACGCACATATTGCGGATCCACATCCGGGTGGTCCTCATCCAGTTGAATCGCGATCTCCAGGGTGTC
>JBEPXU010000224.1:0-3939 GCA_041641735.1 Ectothiorhodospiraceae bacterium | reverse complement strand
CTTGCTATACTCGGCCTGCGGAACAAATATCCGCAAGCTGAGTCATAGTAAAAGACCACACGCAACACGGAATTCCTATGGAAGTCATCTACTCCCTTATCCCCGGCATGATTGTGCTCGGCCTAATATTCGTCGGCATACTCATCTGGGCGGTCAAGAAAGGCCAATACGATGACCTGGAAGGCGACGGGCAGCGCATTCTCCTGGATGAGGATGAGGAGCAACTGCCGCAAAAGGGCGGACGTAAGGTGAAGGTAGGCAAGAACTTCCCCGACGCCGACGACTGATTACTCCGCGCTGCCGGCTGTGGCCCCCTCACCCTCGGCCACAGTCTTTTTCAGCGGTGCGCGAATGCGTTCAAAGCTCTCCGGACGTACGTACTGCAGCACCTCCTTCTCCTCCGGGTTTAACGCGATATCCAGTCCTTTCTCAGGGTAGAGCCAGTGTACGGTTTTACCCTCGGGCTCGGCGATACGCTCTGCCGGCACGCCAAAACGCTTCTCCACCAGCGCCTCATCAAGATTGGCGCGCGGAATATAGGTCATGCTTGCCACCGGCATCTGCTTCAACTGCATCAAATCCTCATCGGCCAATGTCACCTTACGGCGGCCCCCACCCATATTGGCGACCCTCACACCGCGCTCATACATACCTGCCAGCTGCGACCCGGTTACGTCCATGACTACGACGATCTTGGCGCGAATCCCGCTAATATCGACGCGGTCAAAATAGGCCTCTACGACACGCTGCCCGCTTTCGTGCACAAACAGGCTGACCTCAGCCGGTTCGTTGAAGGCCAACTCAGCCTCTCCTAGTGTGGTTCGCCCCAGCTCTACCCCGAGTACCCGGGAGCCACCATCGGCAGTGAGGTGGATCTGCCAGGGAAGTCGTACATCCCGAGTCTCCTTGCCCGGGAGCACAAAGACACCAATAAGCACAGCAAGTACGCTGAACCCCAAAACACTAAGAAAAACATGTCGGCCCATAAGGCACTCCTGAAATAAAACGACCGGCTACATGCCGGTCGTAAAAGAGACTATTGGTGTCGCCTTACTCATCAGCGGCGGTATATTGCCCTTCGGGGAAACGTGCCACCACGCTATCGGGTACCCGCCCCTTACGTGCATCATCCAAGGACTCGGTTTCAAGGATGATCAGCACCAGCACCATCACCATGGTTGGCAACACCGCAGCACCGGCCAGGGCGATATGCTGGGGTCCGGGATCGCCGCCGGAGAACAACAAAACGGCAGCCATTGCCGCCAGCATTAGGAGGATCATACCGATAAACATCTTGCTGCGCTTGTTACATATCTGCCAGTGGCACTTTACATACCAGCTATCCACCTTGAGAGATTTCTTGGCTCGCCACATGGTGTAGAGCAGGATGATCAACGAGGCGATGGGAACCAGAATCACCCACTCCCACAACGAACTTGCCGAAAGGAAGGCGGCGAACATCAGGATATGGTTGAAAATCAGATTGATAAGGAACAAATCGTGGGGCCACTTGGCCTTATGAGTGTCCTCTTCGCTGACATTGAATCTCATAATTGGTATTCACTCGGTTGATCAGTGGGTGCGCCGCTAGGCAGAGAGAAACTATCATTATGCCCCGGCCAGGTCCAGCATCAACCGCACTCTCACAGGTGAGCAAATACTCACTTCAATGGCGACACCTGTAACCAGAATGTCACCGGGCCATCATTGACCAGCGTAACCTTCATGTCGGCTCCAAAACGACCGCTGGCGACCTCGGTATGGCTCTGCCGTGCCTGCTGAAGAAAGTAAGTGAACACTTGCTCTCCATCGCCCGGTTGGGCTGCCGGAGTGAAGCTAGGTCGGGTGCCCTTGCGCGTATCGGCCGGCAGAGTGAACTGGGGGACCAGTAACAGTCCGCCGTTAACATCCAAAAGACTGAGATTCATCTTGTCCTCGCTGTCGGGGAAAACACGGTATCCGAGCAGCCGCTGGAGCAGCCGATCGGCCTCTGCGGTACTATCGCCGCGTTCCACCCCCACAAGCACCAGTAGGCCCCGTCCGATGGCCCCCACAATCTCACCGTCGACTGTAACACTGGCCTCATCGACCCGTTGTAACAGACCTATCATGAAAGGCGCTCGGCAAAATCGTCAGTGGCCTGGATCAAAGCATTCACCGTCCCTGGCTCCGAAGCGGAATGGCCGGCATCGGGGATGACTTTCAGCTGCGCCTCAGGCCAGTGCCGGTGCAACTGCCAGGCATTTTCCACCGGACAAACCACATCGTAGCGACCGTGCACAATCACCCCGGGGATCCCCTTCAACCTGTCGGCATCGCGCAGGATCTGGTTCGGTTCGAGGAAGCTGTCATTGACGAAGTAGTGGCACTCAATACGTGCCAGCGAGAGCGCGGTATAGGGATTGCCAAAGTGCTCGACCACCGCCTCGCTCGGTTTGAGAGTCGAGGTCCGCCCTTCCCAAAGCGACCAGGCCTTGGCGGCGGCCATGCGCTCCATCTCATTCTCGCCGTCCAGACGGCGATAGTAAGCGCTTACCATATCATCGCGTTCATCCTCCGGAATCGGTGCCAGGTAGTCCTGCCAGTATTCGGGAAAGAGACGGCTCGCCCCCTGCTGGTAAAACCACTGAATCTCATGCGGCCGGCAGAGGAAGATCCCGCGCAGGATCAGACCCAGCACCCGTTCGGGGTGGGTCTCGGCATAGACCAGGCTGAGGGTTGAGCCCCAGGAGCCGCCGAAGAGCAGCCAGCGCTCGACATTCAGGTGCTCACGAATCACCTCCATGTCGGCCACCAGGGCTTGCGTGGTATTCCCGGCGAGCTCGGCATGGGGTGCGGAGCGACCGCTGCCGCGTTGGTCGAAGAGGATGATACGGTAGCGCTCCGGGTCGAAGAAACGCCGGTGATAATCCTCACAGCCGGCTCCCGGACCACCGTGAACAAAGACCACCGGGATCCCCTGTGGGTTGCCGCACTCCTCTACGTGAAGCTTGTGCGGCGACTCGACGTCGATGGTATGACTGACATAGGGCTGTATTTCCGGGTAGAGAATATGCATGGACTTTCTCGCGATGCCTTATCGGTTCAGCTCATCTTAAAGGGGAGTCGGCTTGCGGCCAAATAAAAAAGGCCGTGACACCCTGGAGGCGCCACGGCCGGTATGGTCCGAGGAAGGCTCAGGTCTGGCGCAGGTAGATCTCAACCCGGCGGTTCTGGGCACGACCGGCCTCGGTATCGTTACTGGCCCGCGGCTGCTGCTCACCCAGCCCTTCGGTGACGATCTGGCTTTGCGATACACCCTGGCTTATCAGGTAGTCCGCCGTGGCATCCGCACGACGCTGCGACAGTCGCAGGTTGTAATCTTCACTGCCGATACTGTCGGTAAAGCCGATGATGCTGATACGTACATTGGGGTCATCCCGCAGAACGCCCGCCACCTTGTTCAGGGTGGGCTTGAACTCCGGCTTGATTGCAAACCGGTCAAAATCGAACGAGGCCTCAGAGGAGACACTGACACGAAGCAGGTCTTCACGCACACGCTCCACCTCCATATCCTTGGCATCGCGCTCGGCGGCAATCTGGCGGATCTTCCGTTCTTTCTCGTCCATGGCGTTACCAATGGCACCGCCAACCGCCGCGCCGGCAATCACACCCACGGCGGTTTTACCGGTGGACTGCTTACCGGTGTTGTTGGCGATAATCCCGCCAACGAGGCCACCCAAAATGGCACCAGCGGCGGTTCGTGAGTTGTCGCTTTCAGTGCCATTCTGACCGGTGGAGGCGCAACCACCGAGCACCATCGTGGCAAAGAGCGGAAATAACAATATTTTTTTCATCCTGTCGGTCTCCATCACTAGTTTCCATTTCATTAATACTGATTGTAGCTGTCTGTAAAAAATCTTCGCAGCACACTGTTCACAGTTTTGAACATTGGGCCGG
>JBEPXU010000223.1:0-3944 GCA_041641735.1 Ectothiorhodospiraceae bacterium | reverse complement strand
TAGCAGTGTTATCACCTACGATGATATTTACTACGGAGCGATCGCATACAGTGTGACTCTGAGTCAGAGGTGGCGCATGCGTACCGAGTATTACACCGAGCAGGAAACAGTGAGTGGTGGCGAACCTGCCCGGGAATTGACCATTGCCTTTGGTCGTTCCCTCAATTCAATGCGGAACCTTAAGCTCTATCTTATTAAGGGTTTCTCAGATAGCAGTCCGGACTGGGGGGGTGGCGTAATGGTATCCACCCGGTTCTGAATATTGGTTACCAGCCTTGTAGCAGCGCAGGCGGAACAGAGACCTCCTGGCCCTTCCATGCGAGCAGGGTGGCATGACCAACCTTGCGACCGTCCCTTGCTGCCTTGTTGTAGTCATGCAGGTGCACGCCCGGATAGGCCATTATCTGCTGCGATGGTGGCATGCGGCCGACAAAGTTGACCATGGCGGCCAGCCCCCGTGGCTCGGTACTGCCTAGCGGCAGGTCGAGGATCGCACGCAGGTGATTTTCGAACTGACTGGTGACCGCGCCCTCTATGGTCCAGTGTCCCGAGTTGTGCACCCGCGGGGCGATCTCGTTGGCCATCAGTTTGCCGCCGGTGTCGAACAGTTCCAGGGCCATCACTCCCACATAGTCGAGTTTATCCAGCAAGCGCCGGGCCGCCTGTTCCGCCTGTGGCTGCAGCGGGTCGTCCGGACGGCTGCGCGAGAGCTGCAGGATACCGTTGTGATGGGTGTTCTCTGCCAGCGGGTAGAAACGGGTCTCACCGTCGCGGCTGCGCACGCCGATGACCGATACCTCGCGGTGGAAGTTGGCGAAGCCCTCCAGGATCAGCGGCACGCCACCCAATTGCTCCCATGCTGTTTCGATATCCGCCTCATTTTGCAGTACCGCCTGACCCTTGCCGTCGTAGCCGAGGGTGCGCGTCTTGAGCACGGCGGGCAGTCCTGTCTCGGCGGCCGCCTGTTTCAGCTCGTCGAGGCTATCGATGGCGAAAAACGGCACGGTGGGAATGCCCAGCTCCTTGAATAGCGACTTCTCGTTCAGTCGGTCCCGTGCAGTGGCGAGGGCCAGGGCACCGGGGTAGACCGCCACCCGTTGCGACAGGAACTCGATGCTGTGCTCCGGTACGTTCTCGAATTCATAGGTCACCACATCGCACTTTTCCGCCAGGTGTGCCAGCAGGGCCTCATCGTCATATGCCCCGCAAAGGTGCTCGCCCAGCGTCGCCGCACAGGCATCCTCGGCCGGGTCGAGAAAGACGAATCGCAGCCCCAGCGGGATACCGGCCAGGGCCAGCATCCGCGCCAGTTGTCCGCCGCCGACGATACCGACGATCATGCCTCGGCCCTCGGGTCGGGGTTGGCCAGCACGGTCTCGGTCTGCTCCTTGCGGAAGGCATCCAGCGCTGTGCGTACCTTCTTATCGTGGTTGGCGACGATGGCCGCCGCCAGCAGCGCGGCATTGACTGCACCGGCCCGCCCGATGGCCAGGGTGCCCACCGGTACCCCGGCGGGCATCTGCACGATGGAGAGCAGGGAGTCCATGCCGCTCAGTGCCTTCGACTGTACCGGTACGCCCAGTACCGGCACCGCGGTCTTGGCCGCCACCATGCCGGGCAGGTGGGCGGCGCCACCGGCACCGGCGATGATTACCTCCAGCCCGCGTTCGGCGGCCGATTCGGCGTAGCTGAAGAGTTTGTCCGGGGTGCGGTGGGCCGAGACTACCTCGGTCTCGTGCGCCACACCGAGGCGCTCCAGTGTCTCCACGGCATGGTGCATGGTCTCCCAGTCCGATTTGGACCCCATGATCACCCCGACACGCGGGGCGTTGTTACTCTGTTTGCTCATTTAGAAATCCTTCAGGCGGTTTTACGGTTGCCGTTAATGTCGATGGAGGTTGTGGCTGAGGCGTCACGATAGTCGATGCTGATACGGTCGCCGGCTACCGGGCGGAAGTGGCGTTCGGCAAAGGCAACGTGGTCCGGATGTTCGCGGTAGCTGTCAATCACCGCCGGGTGGCAGAAGCGCACCAGCCAGCTGTGGCGATAGCCCGCTCCTTTCTGCACCGCATGGCCAGTGAAAACCTCGCGTACACCGGGAATGGCAGAGAGCGTGCGGCGTCCCTCGGCCATCATCGCCTCGACATCGGACTCATCGGTGAGAGTGGTGTTATAGATGATGAGGTGCTCCACCGGGGTCCACGGGGTGCACTGGGTCAGCACCTCGGCGGCGCGTCCGGCTGCCCCCCACAGGCGCATGCAGCGCTCCGCCTCCTGTTTGATCGCTTCGCCGACACCACGCACCAGCCCGGTGTAGCCGCGTTCTTTCTGTTTGGCGTTTTGCTGAATCTGCGTACCGGCCGCATCGGCCAGCGCCGTGTAGTAGTTGATCTTGGCGATGCCGCCGCTGATCAGGCGCTTATACTGGTCGTCGTTCAGGCCGGTACCACCGTGCAGCACCAGCGGGATGCCCAGCGCCTCGTTGATCTGTTTAAGGCGGTTGTAGTTGAGCTTGGGTTGGCCCTTCATTCGACCGTGCACCGTGCCGATGGAGACGGCGAGGAAGTCGACCCCGGTACGCTCGACAAAGACCTCCGCCTCGGCCACCGAGGTATAGGCCAGTTCGCCGGGGTGGCGTTCGGCATCCTCGCCCTCGACACCGGGTACATAGCCCAGCTCACCCTCCACCGGCACGCCACAGCCGCGGGCCATTTCCACCACCTTTTGGGTGATCGCCACGTTCTCCTTAAAGTCGTGTTGCGAGGCGTCCACCATCACCCCGTTGCAGCCGAGGTTGATGGAGCGGATCGCCGATTCCAGGGTGTGTCCGTGGTCGAGGTGAATGGCTACCGGTACGCTGGTGCGCCGGGCAGCGCTCTCCACCGCCGACATCAGCAGCTCGAAGTCGAAGTAGTCGAAGTGGGATTCGGCCAACGACAGAATCACCGGTGAACGGCTCTCCTCGGCGGCGTCCATCACACCGGTAATGAAATCGAGACTGACCACGTCGAACGCCCCGACGGCGTAACCGTGCCGGTAGGCGTGGTTGAGCATGTCCTTCATATTGACCAGCGGCATGATGGTTCTCCTTAGCAGGGGGCCTGTTTATGTTCAGACAAATGGGTGTCATTGCGAGGAGTACCAACGACGAAGCAATCTGCCTTCGTTATGCAGTGAGATTGCTTCGTCGCTCCCGCTCCTCGCAATGACAACCGAGGCGCATTACAGGCAGCCAAACGAAATGCCGCTACTTTACGGCGCTACACCGATTAAGTTAATTTAAATAAAGTAAACAAAACGTTATATAGAGGTATAACAGTTGTACCGACGCCTGACCCTACACCAGCTTGCGATCTTCGCGGTGCTGGCCCGCCACCAGAACATGACCCGGGCCGCCGAAGAGTTGCATATGACCACCCCGGCCCTCTCGATCCAGGTCAAGCAGATGGCTGAGGCCATTGGCCTGCCGCTGCACGAGCAGATTGGGCGTCGGCTCTACCTGACCGAGGCGGGCAGGCGGGTGGAGGCCGCAGCGAGGGATGTGCTGGAGCGGCTGGATGAGCTGGGGGTGGAGCTGGCCGAGTTGCAGGGTCTGGAGCGGGGCAGCCTGAAACTCGCCATCATCACCACCGCCAAATATTTCGTGCCGCGGCTGCTGGGGGAGTTCTGTCGCCAGCATCCCGGCATCGAGGTCTCGCTGGAGGTCTCCAACCGGGACCAGTGCCTGGCCCGCCTGAAGGAGAATCTCGATGACCTTTATATAATGGGTCAGGCTCCCGACGGCGTCGATGTCGAGGCGGTGCCGTTCATGCACAATCCGTTGGTGGTGATTGCCCCAGCGGACCACCCGCTGGCGACAGAGAACAATATCCCGCCGTCACGGCTGGCCGAGGAGCCGTTTATCATGCGTGAGCAGGGCTCGGGCACGCGCCGCGTTACCGAGC
>JBEPXU010000222.1:0-3944 GCA_041641735.1 Ectothiorhodospiraceae bacterium | reverse complement strand
CGTCCTGCGATACTGGGAACAGGAATTTCCACAACTCAAACCAGTCAAGCGGCGCGGTAACCGGCGTTATTACCAGCGCCAGGATGTCATCATTATCCGGCAGATCCGGGCGTTGCTTTATGAGCAGGGTTTCACCATTGGCGGTGCCAGGCAGCAGCTGGAAGGTGATGATAACAAAACCGACGCGAACCAGAGTCAGCAGATCATCAAGCAGCTGCGCATTGAGCTTGAAGAGGTCCTCGATATTCTTAAGCATTAAAAATCAGACAAGCGTATTCTCAAGCGCCTCTATCTGGTGTATTATTCGCGCCTCATTACGTATGTGAATGAGAATAATTTCGGGGCGTAGCGCAGCCTGGTAGCGCACCTGCATGGGGTGCAGGTGGTCGGAGGTTCGAATCCTCTCGCCCCGACCAATAAAGAGAAGCCGACTATTTAGTCGGCTTTTTATTTAGAAGGGGCTCGGGATTTCCGGCCCTTCGCGTTTGCTCAGGGCGTTCGGGACGCTTCCATTGTCCACTGGACAATGGGTCATCCCTCACCCTCTCGCCCCGACCAATAAAGAGAAAGCCGGCCATTGGGTCGGCTTTTTTGATCTGAAGGTGTTTGGGATTTCCGGCCCTTCGCGTTTGCTCAGGGCGTTCGAACCGCTTCCATTGTCCACTGGACAATGGGTCATCCCTCACCCTCTCGCCCCGACCAATAACGACAAAGCCGACCACAAGGTCGGCTTTTTTCGTTTAAGGAGTTCTGGTTTCAGCGGAACAGTATGGTGAGAACTGCTGGAATCTGCCAAGTGTGGCCGCCATAATAACCCGCAACAATAATCTTGCTGACAGGGTCAGCGTTCCCTTTATCTTCCTCATACGATGTCGCCATGTCTCGACTGTTGAAAAGCGAAATTCCATATCCTGCTGATGGCGATACCAGTCGACTCTTCAATGCGTTGGCAGAATATCCCTGGGCGGCCTGGCTCGACAGCGGTACAGAGCAAACCGTTTCGGGGCGTTATGACATCATGGTGGCTGAGCCGGTACAAACACTGGTCACCCGAAACGGGATTTCTACAATAACCGCTACAGATGGTGAACAGCGCCACTGTAGTGACGATCCCTTCAAGCTCCTTCGTGAACAACTTGGACCAGCGGACGCGACGGAAATGGATGGATTGCCCTTTGCTGGCGGGGCGGTTGGTTTTTTCTCCTATGATTTAGCTCGTATCTTCGAAAAGCTGCCTGAGCAGGCCAGCGATGATCTTGCTCTGCCAGAGATGGCCATCGGGGTGTATGAGTGGGCCGTGGTTTGTGATCGTCACGAAGCTCGCGCATGGCTGGTTTCGAGTCGCTACGATGATGAGACCTCGCCACACTGGCAGCGTCTGATAAGTCTTGTGAGTCGCGGCAGGGGTGAGTGTGGAAAAGCCATGCAGGCGCGCGGCCCGGTAAAGACCAACCTGTCAAAACGAGACTATGAGGAGGCATTTCAGAGAATCCAGCACTATCTCCGAGAAGGGGACTGTTACCAGGTCAATTTTGCCCAACGGTTTAGTGTCGAGGTCAACGGCTCTGTTTGGGAAGGGTACAAGCGATTGCGACAGCGAAGCGCAGGCCCCTTTTCTGCCTACCTGAATACTCCGTATGCCCAGATCCTTTGTACTTCACCTGAGCGCTTCCTGAGGCTGGAACAGGGTAGAGTGGAAACCCGCCCCATAAAGGGGACGCGCCCTCGTGCAATCGAACCCGAGCAGGATAGACAGTTGCGTGAGGAGCTACAAAACAGCGAAAAGGATCGGGCAGAAAACCTGATGATTGTGGACCTTCTTAGAAACGATCTTGGGAAGAGCTGCCGCATGGGCACCGTTCGCGTACCCGAGCTCTTTGCACTGGAGAGTTTTGCGACGGTACACCACCTTGTCAGCACGATTACCTGCGAGATGGATGAGGGCGGTGATGCCCTGTCACTGCTGCGCGGTTGCTTTCCCGGCGGTTCCATTACCGGTGCACCGAAGATTCGCGCGATGGAGATCATTGAGGAGCTGGAACCGCACCGACGTGGTGTGTACTGTGGCAGTATCGGTTATATCGGTTTCGATGGGAGGATGGATAGTAATATTGTGATAAGGACGGCTATCCACAAAAACAGCAGACTCTACTACTCTGCAGGGGGTGGCATCGTTCGCGATTCACTCTGTGGGGAAGAATACCAGGAGACGTTCGACAAGGCAGCCGCTTTTTTGGGCTGTTTTTCAACGCCAAACAGGTAGATTGCAGATCTCTATCGGATTTGCTTAATCTCGTATGTAAGATAAAGGCAGAGCTAAAGGGAAGTCCGGAATATGAACAAGCCGTTTCTGGTCCAATTTGCACCGAACAGCGGTGAGGGTTTATTGCCACGCCGAAGCGGTGTGTTAACGCTTCGCCTGACGCTTAATCCCAGTTAGTAGGATTAATTTCATAACTACCGAGCATATTAACGTAACTGGCGCGTTCATATGCCGCTGGATCGGTCGTGTGCCCAAGCGACAGAACCCCCTTTACCTGCTCCAGGGAATCGTAAGGACTCTCATCCAACCACGCTTCGATACCGGCAAGAATCTCGGCCAGGCGCTTCGGGCCATGCAGTAACAGGGTGCTGCAAAGGTGTGTGATATCCGCACCGGCGAGCAGCATCTTGATTGCATCCTCTGCCGTATGAATACCACCGGTTGCCGCCAGCGACAGGTCCACCCGTCCATGAAGGATACCCAGCCAGCGCATCGCGAGGAGCGAGTCGTGAGGTTGCGATAGGTGTAATGCCGGCGCTACTCGCAGGCTGTCGATATCGATATCCGGTTGATAGAAACGGTTGAACAGGGAGACGCCATTGGCACCCATTTTCTCCAGCCCTTTGACAAAGTACCCGAGTGAACTGAAGAAGGGGGAGAGTTTCACCGTAATAGGTAGATCTACCGCACCACGAAGTTCCCCGAGCAGGGCAAGATAGCGTTGTTCCATCTCACTACTCGGGCGTTCCAGATCGGCAGCGACATAGTAGACATTCAACTCCAGAGCATCGGCTCCGGCCTCGGCCAGCAGCTTGCCGTTCTCCACCCATCCATCCAGTGAGACACCATTGAGGCTGGCGATGATCGGAATAGAGAGGGACTCCTTTAAGCGGTGGATCTGCTCCAGATAGTTTTCAAGCTCATCACCATGGTCCGCATGCAAAGGCAGATAGCTGTCCGCTTCGCTGTGCCCCAGTTCCTGGTCGGCGAGAAAGGCCAGTTGCCTCTCCTGCTGATCATGGAGTTCCTCCTCAAACAGGGAATACATCACCAGGGCTGAGGCCCCGGCATCCTCCAGGGCCCGTGCCGTACCCAGGCTGCGACTGAGCGGGGAAGCGGAGGGGACAACGGGATTCTTCAGTTCCAATCCGAGATAGTTTGTACGCAGGTCCACAATTTACTCCTTGTCATCCTCGGCTTTCGGTTGCTCGTAATCCATTGCCGCGAGCTGCTCGTAGTGGTGATACCGTGCCATGGCTTCAATCTGTGACTCATGCAGAAACGCTTCGGCGTTATCCGGATGGCTGCGCCAGAGCATGCTAAAGCGGGTCTCATTGGAGACAAAGTCACGGTAGCCAACAGACGGTTTCTTTGAATCCAGTTGCAGCGGATTCTCGCCCTTATCGATACGGCGCGGGTCGTAACGCAACAGCGGCCAGTGTCCACTGCGTGTTGCCATATCCTGCATCTGGTGGTTGTGGATCATATCGTTACCCCAGGCGATGCAGGGGGCGTAGGCGATGATGATCGAGGGTCCATCGTAGGCTTCCGCCTCAAGGAAGGCGCGCAGGGTCTGGATGTCCTTGGCACCGTAGGCAACCTGAGCGACGTAGACATTCTCATAGCTCATGGCGATCATCGCCAGGTCCTTCTTCGCTGCCGGTTTACCGCCGGCGGAGAA
>JBEPXU010000221.1:0-3954 GCA_041641735.1 Ectothiorhodospiraceae bacterium | reverse complement strand
TGTTCGACCAGATCCGCAACATGCTACCGCTAGACTTCTTCAAGTAATCCCGTCCTTCCAATGGGAGCGGCCGTTACGGTCGCGAAAACCGAAATAAACTTGCCTCACCCTGCTAATCGCGACCGGGACGGTCGCTCCTACAGCCAAATCGAGGCCAGCCCCATCCCTTTTTCCCTGCTTTCTACGCTATAATGCGCGTTTTCGCGCAAACCAAGCCACCGGAAATCATGGAAAAAAGCTACAACCCCCACGCCATCGAACAGAACTGGTACCAGACCTGGGAAGAGAAGGGCTACTTCAAGCCGCAAGGCGGCGACGAAAGCTTCTGCATCATGATCCCGCCTCCCAACGTCACCGGCAACCTGCATATGGGCCACGGTTTCAACAACACCGTGATGGACACCCTCACCCGCTACCACCGCATGAAGGGCGACAACACCCTGTGGCAGCCGGGCACCGACCACGCCGGTATCGCCACCCAGATGGTGGTGGAGCGCCAGCTCGGCGCCGAGGAGAAAACCCGTCACGACCTGGGCCGGGAAAAATTCATCGAGCGTGTGTGGGAGTGGAAGGCCGAGTCCGGCGGCAACATCACCCGCCAGCTGCGCCGCCTCGGATCCTCACTGGACTGGAGCCATGAGCGCTTCACCATGGACGACGGCCTCTCCGACGCGGTGAAAGAGGTCTTCGTGCGCCTGCACGATGAGGGCCTGATCTACCGCGGCAAGCGCCTGGTCAACTGGGACCCGGTACTGCATACCGCCGTCTCCGATCTGGAGGTCATCTCCGAAGAGGAGCAGGGCTTCCTCTGGCACTTCCGCTATCCGCTCTCCGACGGTTCCGGCCATTTGGTGGTCGCCACCACCCGTCCCGAGACCATGCTTGGTGACTCCGCCGTGGCGGTACACCCGGATGATGAGCGCTACAAGCACCTCATCGGCAAGACCATCACCCTGCCGCTGGTCGGCCGCGAGATCCCGATCATCGCCGACGACTACGTCGAGATGGAGTTCGGTACCGGCTGCGTGAAGATCACCCCGGCGCACGACTTCAACGACTACGCCATGGGCCAGCGACACAACCTGCCGATGCACAACATCTTCACCGTCGATGCCAGGATCAACGACGAGGCGCCGGAGAAGTACCGAGGCAAGGACCGCTACGAGGCGCGCGATGAGATCGTCCACAACCTCAAGGAGCTGGACCTGCTGGAGAAGATCGACGACCACAAACTGATGGTGCCGCGCGGCGACCGCTCCGGCACCGTCATTGAGCCCTACCTCACCGACCAGTGGTTCGTGGATCTCACCCGCGACAAACTGGACGACGGCCGCCCCGGCGGCAAGGCCACCATCACCGACCCGGCCATTCAGGCGGTGCGCGGCGGCGAGATCAACTTTACGCCGAAGAACTGGGAAAACACCTACTTCCAGTGGCTGGAGAATATTCAGGACTGGTGCATCAGCCGACAGATCTGGTGGGGCCACCGCATCCCCGCCTGGTATGACGAGCAGGGCAACGTCTACGTCGGCCGCAGCGAGGAAGAGGTGCGCGAGAAGCACAGCCTCGGCGCCGATATCAAACTGGAGCAGGACGAAGACGTGCTCGATACCTGGTTCTCCTCCGCCCTGTGGCCCTTCTCCACCCTGGGCTGGCCGGAGCAGACCGAGCGCCTGGAGCAGTTCTATCCCACCAGCGTGCTGGTCACCGGTTTCGACATCATCTTCTTCTGGGTCGCCCGCATGATCATGTTCGGCATGAAGTTCATGGACGGCAAGGTGCCCTTCAAGGACATCTACATCCACGGCCTGGTGCGCGACGCCCACGGCCAGAAGATGTCCAAGTCCAAGGGCAACGTGCTCGACCCGATTGATCTCATCGACGGCATCGACCTCGAAGCGCTGGTGCAGAAGCGCACCGCCAACATGATGCAGCCGGAGCTGGCCAAGAAGATCGAAAAGCAGACCCGCGCCGAGTTCCCCGACGGCATCCCCGCCTTCGGTACGGACGCATTAAGATTTACCTTCGCCTCGCTCGCCTCCACCGGCCGCGACATCAGCTTCGACCTCGGTCGCATCGAGGGCTACCGCAACTTCTGCAACAAGCTGTGGAATGCCGCCAACTACGTTCTGATGCAAACGGAAGGTAAAGACTGCGGACAGAGCGGGGAAGACTACGAACTCTCCCCTGCCGACCGTTGGATCATCTCCCGCCTGCAGCGTGTAGAGCAGGAGGTCAATCAGGCGATCGGCAACTACCGCTTCGACCTGGCGGCCAACGCCATCTACGAATTCACCTGGGATGAGTACTGCTCCTGGTACCTGGAGCTATCCAAGCCGGTTCTCTATAACGAAGAGAGCGCCCCGGAACTGCAACGCGGCACCCGCCGCACTCTGGTGCGCGTACTGGAGACCATTCTGCGTATGGCACACCCGATCATCCCCTTCATCACCGAGGAGATCTGGCAGAAGATCGCGCCGCTTGCGGGTAAAGATGGTGCCACGATTATGCTGCAGCCCTACCCCGAGGCCGACGAGTCGAAGATCGACGACAAGGCCGAAAAGGAGATGCAGTGGGTGATGGACTTCATCGTCGGCATCCGCAAGATCCGCTCCGGCATGAACATCCCGCCGAGCAAGCCGCTGCCGGTACTGCTGGCCAACGGCTCCGCCCAGGACATCGCCTGGCTCGACGCCAACGAGGCCTTCATCAAGTCCCTGGCCAAGACCGAATCGATCACCTGGCTCGCCGAAGGCGAAGAGGCCCCCGAATCCGCCACCTCGCTGGTCGGCGAGATGAAGCTGCTGGTGCCCATGGCGGGCCTCATCGACAAGGACGCGGAGCTGGCCCGCCTCGACAAGGAGATCGACAAGCTGGAGAAAGAGGTCAAACGCCTCGACGGCAAGCTGAGCAACGAAAAGTTCGTCAGCAAGGCCCCCGCCGAGGTGGTGGAGAAGGAGAAGGCCAAGCTGGCGGACGCCCAGTCCTCGCTGGCCTCCTTTATGGAACAGCGGGAGAAGATTGCGAAATTGTAAAATTTGGCTATCCAGGAAAAGCGGGCTTCGGCCCGCTTTTTTTATTTCTGTCATCCCGCGCTGCTTTACCTGACATTGCAAGAACGCCTACATGGACGTAGGCGGTAGAAAACGTCGGGAACAGGTTTTCGAGCGAGAGCGACGAAGCAATCTAGCCGGGGATTGCAGAAACCCCAAGAAATAAGGTAATTTCAGAAAAACATCTACGGGCAAGGGAGTTGCCACCATCAACTATCTGCACCTCCCAATGTCCCTTATGAGAGACCATTTAGGTTCCCTATCCAACATCTAAGCTGTTGTTTTGATTGATGTGTGGTGTGTTATACGACCTAAATGTCGTTTTTAGAATACGACTTTTAGGTCGCCTACTTATAGTTATGTTGAATAGAAAGATGGTCAAAAAGATAGTAATAAGGCTAGGGTTATTGCTTGCTTTAGTTTTTTTGTTGTTAGTTTTTGACACTGTTGGTGGGCCTGAAATCATTAAATATACATTGGATAATGATGACCAAAAAGATCTTTCCTTCTCCTTCAGTTCGTGTGATGAGGACTCAAGCTCATGGGTAAATCGAGTTGAGTCGCAAGAGTGGGTGGGTAATCAGCTAGTCATAAAAGGAACCGTATATCCAAACTGTGGAGCTAGTTGGCTCTTTGGGAGTTATGAGCTGGATGGGGATAAGTTGTCCTTGAACTATAAGCCAGCCATTGGCTATTTCGTCGCCTGCGAATGCAAAAAGAATGTTACCTACACAATAGATAACATCCCGAAGAGGGAATACAGCGTTTCATTCAACGAGAAAGAACCATTGGTTTTTTATCCCCTCATCAACAAGGTGCTATACGGTGAATAAAAAACATAACAACCGCTTCGACATTGACGCCTTACCCTTCCGCCATGCTTCAGGATAAGCCGCAGCTC
>JBEPXU010000220.1:0-4006 GCA_041641735.1 Ectothiorhodospiraceae bacterium | reverse complement strand
TTATTGGTTCTGATCAGGTCGCAATCAATGGGGACGACATACTGGGTAAACCCGGCACCCATGAAAAGGCGGTTCAGCAGCTGCGCGCGGCTTCGGGCAAAAAGGTCACGTTCCTTACAGGGCTGTGTCTCTATAATAGTGGCAGCGATGAGACACAGCTGGTCGTGGAGCCTTTTTCTGTCCACTTCCGAACCCTCAGCGATGAACAAATTGAGAATTACCTGCGCGCCGAACAACCCTATAACTGCGCCGGCAGCTTCAAGTCAGAAGCGATGGGCATTGCCCTGTTTGAGAAATTGGAGGGAGACGATCCCAACAGCCTGATTGGCCTGCCACTGATTCGTTTGATTGCGATGCTGGAGAAGGAAGGTGTCAGGGTTATTTAGGTAGTGGGTTCAAGGGCAACATCACTGCCGCCCTTGAACCTTCAGTCAGTACCGTTAGCGAATAGCTGTCGTACCGAGGCCGGCCTTTTCACTCAGGACATTGGCCATCGAGGCCCCCAGGCGATCAGCGAAACGTTTGAAAAAGTCACGCTTGTAACTGTAATCCACCACATGTTTGGCCTTGATCACATCACGGGCCACCGAGCCAACATTTCCAACATCATCGGCAAGACCAAGCTCGATACTCTTTCTGCCACTCCAGAACATGCCGCTGAACATGTTTGGGTCATCCCCCAGACGTTCGCCCCGCCCCTTCTTCACGGCACTGATAAATTCATGGTGCACCTCACCCAGTACTTCTTTGATGTGTGCCACATCCCCCTTCTTCAGTGGCTGGAAGGGATCCAGCATCCCCTTATGCTCACCGGCAGTGAGCAGGCGACGTTCGACCCCCAGTTTATCCATGGTGCCGACGAAACCGAAACCGTTCATCAGTACGCCGATGGAACCCACAAGGCTGGATGGATTCACGTAGATGTTGTCAGCCGCTGAGGCGATGTAATAGGCACCCGAGGCACCGATGTCGAGAATCACCGCATGCAGCGGGATATTCGGGTGTTTCTTTTTGAGACGCATGATCTCGCGATAGATATAATCAGCCTGAACCGGACTTCCGCCCCCGCTGTTGATTCGCAGTATGACCCCCTTGGTATTCTCATCCGCGTAGGCATTTCTCAGACCCTCGATGATGTTATCGGCATTGGCGGGTGTCGAATCGGAAATCAGGCCGTTTATTTTGACCACTGCAGTGTGCGGTCCATCCCAGGCAGACTTATCGGACGACTCCTGTGCCTGAAAGGAGATAATCATTAGTACCAGTATGGGAGTCAGGTAGACAAAGAAGAGGATTTTAAAGAAAACACTCCAACGTCTGGCACGGCGCTGCTCTGCCAGGGAGGCGAAACTCAATCGGTTGATGAGGTCGCGTTCCCAGTCACTGCCACTCTCTTTGTTCTCATTCTCGTTCTCGACCATGCATCCTCTCCTTTATCGGGCTCAGCCTGCTACAGCAGACTTGGCGTTTAATTCGTTAAGCCACTCTTCAATCTCATGAATGGCGTCAATGCAATGTATGGGGTTGTGCTTCAAGAGACGCTCCTTTTCATGCACCCCATAGCTCACAGCCAGTGCAGAAGTACGGGCGTTGCTGGCCATCTGCATGTCGTACTCGGTGTCTCCAATCATCAAGGTTTCACCAGGCTCTGCCCCGAGTTCATCCATTAACTGCTCCAACATCAGTGGATGGGGTTTTGAGAAGGTTTCATCAGAGCAACGGGTGGCGAGAAAATAATCACCCAAACCGGTCTCCTCAAGCACCTTGTCCAGACCGGCACGTCCCTTACCCGTGGCAACGGCCAGCAAATAGCCCGCTTCAGATAACCCCTTCAGGGTCTCCTCTGCACCGTCAAACAACTCCGAGCTTGTCGGGTTGGCGGTAAGAAAGTGATAGCGGTAACGGTCGGTCATCGCCTTGTGCAGGCTCGCCTCACTCCCCGGATAGAGAGTATTGATCGCCTCGGTCAGCCCCAGGCCAATGATATTTTTCAGGCTGGCATCCTCACGCGGCTCCAGCTCAAGGTCCTCAATGGCAGCACGAAGGCAGGCAACAATACGTGCTTCCGAGTCCATTAGCGTGCCGTCCCAGTCGAAGACCAGTAGGTTAAATCGTTGTGTCATAACTACGGTTCCAGTGCTTTCAGAACAGATTCCAGATTTTCATCCAAAGGGGCCTCCACATGGATTGTGGTGCTTTCCGGCAGGGTAAAGCGCAGCTCCCGGGCATGGAGAAACAACCGCTTCAGACCGCGTTCGGCCATCTGCCGGTTGAACGCGGCGTCCCCGTATTTATCATCGCCGGCAATGGGATGTCCCGAGTATTGGGCATGAACCCTTACCTGATGGGTTCGTCCGGTCACCAGCTTTACCCGCATCAGACTACAATCCCCATAAATGGTTTCAGGGGTAAAGATACTCAAGGAGGGCTTGCCATCGTTGCTGACCTTCACAATTCTCTCCCCTGAGCGCAAGGTGTTTTTCCGTAATGGCGCATCAACGCCCCGTTTGCCCCCCTTCCAGCACCCTTTTACCAGCGCCAGATAGATCTTTTCCATACCGTCCTCACGCAGCAGTTGCTGGAAGGCACGCAGGGCACTGCGTTTTTTCGCAATGACCAGACAACCACTGGTATCGCGGTCCAGTCGATGGCCAAGTTCCAGGAAAGGGGCCTCGGGCCGCATGGCTCTCAGCGCCTCGATCACGCCGAGGCTGACACCGCTCCCGCCATGCACTGCTATCCCTGAGGGTTTGTTGAGAACAAGCAATGCCTTGTCCTCGTAGAGGATATTCTGTTCCAGCAGCTTCTGGAGGCGTTGCCCCGGCGCTACTGGAGCGGCCTTTTCACTAACGCGAACAGGCGGAATCCTGACAATATCGCCGATTTTCAGCCGATATTCCGGCTTGATACGCCCTTTATTGACACGTACCTCGCCCTTCCTCAGGATGCGGTAGATACGACTCTTGGGGACCCCTTTTAGATGTTTCAGCAGGAAGTTGTCGACTCGCTGTCCGTCGCTCTCCTCCCCGACTGTAACCTCACGGACCCGGGATGCTGGATTCTCACTCATCCTGCCATCATACCAAGCAGGGAGATTGATGCGCCATCCCATCACTGATATAGTGCAGGGGCTTCAAGATAGATCCGGTGTATTTTCCCGCGCAGTAGACTGAACAGTGCGCCAATCGGACGATTTACAAGCAAACTGATTTATCGCACCTGCCGATGGGCGGCAGGTGGTGAATGTTAAACCTGCACCAGCGGCACCAAGACCGCTGATGCCTAAACAATAGCGCTCCCGCATCCGAGCAAACGGATCAGCAGGACGGACATAACAGAGCGATACTCCGCTACCCGACAATTTATTTGCCGGACAGCGATGGATATAGCACACGTCTCAAAGTCGGTGCCGCTCTGGCGATCCCGCATCCCGGCGAGGAATGTGGTTGAGCGCCTGTGAGAGAACAACATGAAAAGAATGCTATTTAACGCAACTCAGCCTGAAGAGTTGCGTGTCGCGCTGGTTGATGGCCAGCGCCTGTATGATCTGGATATCGAAAGCGCTACCCGCGTACAGAAAAAATCCAATATCTACAAAGGCCGCATAACCCGTATCGAGCCCAGTCTTGAGGCGGCCTTCGTTGACTATGGCGCTGAGCGTCATGGTTTTCTCCCCCTGAAGGAAATCTCCCGCAGCTACTTCGACCCCAAGGTCGAGGTCTCCGGCCGCGTCAGCATTCAGCAGGTTATCAAGGAAGGCCAGGAAGTGGTCGTCCAGGTGGACAAGGAGGAGCGCGGCAACAAGGGCGCGGCACTCACCACCTTTATTAGCCTGGCCGGACGCTACTTGGTTCTGATGCCCAATAATCCCCGTGCCGGTGGTGTCTCACGTCGTATCGAAGGTGAGGACCGCAGCGAAGTACGCGATGCCATGAGCCAGTTGGAAATCCCAAAGGATATGGGCGTCATTGTTCGCACCGCCGGTGTTGGCAAGAGCACCGAAGAG
>JBEPXU010000219.1:0-4010 GCA_041641735.1 Ectothiorhodospiraceae bacterium | reverse complement strand
GCACGGCCTTGATCACCTCAGGATGGGAGTGGCCGGCGACCATCGGCCCCCAGGAAGCGACGTAGTCGATATATTTTTTATCGGACTCGGACCAGAGGTAGGCGCCCTTACCCTTCTTGAAAAAGACCGGTTCGCCGCCAACGCCCTTGAAGGCCCGTACCGGGGAGTTGACCCCGCCGGGGATGTGTTTCTTGGCGGCTTCAAAAAGTTCGTGTGAATGCGGCATGGTTTAATCCTTAATTACTAGTTAAACGCAAAGGCGCAAAGACGCGAAGGCCGCAAAGAAAGGCTTATTCATTGATATCCCTTTGCGTTCTTTGCGTCATGGCGTCTTTGCGTTGAAATTCAGTCTTCAAATAACTTACTGATCTTTTCGGCGGCGCCGAGGATGTCGGCCTGGCCGAAGACACCGTTGATCACGGCGAGCATGTCGGCGCCGGCTTCGACCAGCGGTGCGCCATTGTCGGGGGTGATGCCGCCGATGGCAACCACCGGGATGGAGAGCTTCTCCTTCGCCTGGCGGATAAGATCGGCATCGGCCTTGACCGCATCGGGCTTGGTCGGTGAGGGGTAGAAGCTGCCGAAGGCGACGTAGTCGGCACCGGCCTTCTCGGCCTCAATGGCGCAATTGATATCGTTGTAGCAGGAGACGCCAATGATGCCCTGGGGCGGCAGTTTTTTGCGCGCCGCGGCGATGTCGGCATCGTCCTTACCCAGGTGTACCCCCTTGGCCATAATGTCGACGGCCAGGTCGACGTCGTCGTTGATAATCAGCGGTACACCGAGCGGACGGCAGAGGTTGCTCAGATCAGCTGCTTCCCACTGGCGGCGGAACTGATCATCGCCCTTGTCGCGGTACTGGATCATCACTGCGCCGCCCTGAATGGCCAGGGCTACGGCTTCGATCATCTGCTCGGGTGAAAGCAGCTTGCTGTCGGTAATGGCATAGAGCCCACGCGGCAGGTTTTTCATTGATTCATTGCTCCTCGTCACTTCTTGCCCAGAACAGGCGGTTGGGGTGGTGCTGGCCCATCCCCAGGCGAAAACCCTGTTTCAGGCTCTCCCAGGTATACTCCTGGGCTTCATGAATAGCGGTAAAGGGTTCCAGTCCCTGCGCCAGCAGGCCGGCGATGCTGGAGGCGAGGGTACAGCCGGAACCGTGATAACTATGCGGCAGCCGATCCCAGGAGAAGGTCTCCAGCAGGCGGTGGTTGCCGTAGAGACGATTATCCACCTTCTCGCTGTTTTCGTGGGTGCCGGTTATCAGTACCAGCTCGCAACCGGCATCAAGCAGCTCCTGGGCGCAGGCGTCCAGGTTGTCCGCTTCGTGGGCCAGGATGCGGGCCTCTTCGCTGTTGGGTGTCAGTACCGTGGTATAGGGGAACAGCAGCTCGCTCATTGCGGCTTGCATTTCAGCCCCACTGAGATGGGTGCCCCCACCGGCCCGAAGGATCGGGTCCAGCACGACCGGGATCTCCGGGTAGTCATGCAGGATGCTGTGTATCGCCTCGATATTTTCCACACTGCCTGTCAGGCCGATTTTAAACACCTCAACCGGCATATCCTCCAGCACGGCGCGCGCCTGTTCCACCACGAGCCCCGTCTCCACCGCGACGACCCGTTGGACGTTCTGTGTGTCCTGTGCGGTCAGTGCTGTGATCACCGGTGCGGCCTGGGCACCCATGCTGGCGATGGCCTCAATGTCGGCCTGGATGCCGGCACCGCCGGTTGGATCGTTTCCGGACAGTGTCATTACCACGGGGATCTTCGGATGGGGCATGTGGCCTCCCTGTCTCTTCAGTCCAGTGTGCCCGCACGGTGTGCAAGGTAGGCCGTCTTGGCAGAGAGCTCCAGCGAGCAACTCCACTTGTAGGCCAGGTTAATGGTCGCCGCCTGGGCATAAACGCCGTGTCCGCGTACAACCGCAATGGGGTATTCAGCCAGCATCGCGGCCACCTCTTCCGGTGCCGCCTCAAGATAACGATCATAGGGGATGCTGATGACCGGTACACGTTCGAAGTAGTACTGCCCTTCGAAATCGGGGGGGACAAAGTCTTTCCCATCCAGTGTCATGGCCACGGTATAGGGGCCATGACTGTGCAGCACTGCACCCGCTTCTGGGTTGTTGTGATAGACCAGGCGGTGCAGGCGTGCGTCCAGTGAGGCGCCGTTGCCGAGTTCGCCATCGAGTTCGCAGCGAATCAATTGATCGGCGCTCAGGGTATCGGCACAGGCCCCGCTGGGTGTGACCCAGAAGTCTTTTTCCACCCTTACCGAGGCGTTGCCGCTGTGTGAGTCGTTGTAGCCATAGTGGCGTAGCCAGTGGTAGTGACGCACCAGGTCTTCACGTGGATCCAAAATCGCACCTTTTTATCTGATAAGTCCAGAAACGGGCATTATGCCACAGGCTGTTCATGGCCTCGACGGTGTTGAAGAGGTCTGCGAGCCGGTAGGTTGTTAAGCGATGCCGGGCTCAGGTCGCGTGCCTGCGACGCCACCACCAGTGCGGGCCGAAGAAAAACAGCATCGCCGCACAGACCACGATGGCCGGCCCCGCCGGAAGGTCCCACTGGAACGAACCGAACAGTCCGCCGCTGACCGATAGCATGCCGATGGCCGAGGCCAGCAGGGCCATCTGCTCCGGCGTACGGGCGTAGTGACGGGCGGTGGCCGCCGGGATGATCAGCAGAGAGGTGATGAGTAGGATGCCGACCACCTTCATCGCCGTGGCGATCACCAGGGCGATAAGCAGCATGAACAGCAGCCGGGTCCGGCCTACCCGTATCCCCTCGACCTGGGCCAACTCCTCGTGCACGGTCATTGCCAGCAGCGGTCGCCACAACCAGAGCAGCAGCCCCAGGGCGAACAACGAGCCAAAACCGATCCACAGCAGCTCGGCCTGGCCCACAGCGAGAATATCACCGAAGAGGTAGCCCATCAGATCGATGCGCACCTTTTCGGTGAAGGAGACGGCCACCAGGCCCAGTGCCAGCGCACTGTGGGAGAGGATGCCCAGCAGCGTATCCGAGGCAAGCTTGCGTTGGTTTTGCAGCCCCACCAGTGCCAGTGCGAGCATCAGGCAGACAAGGACGATAGCCAGGTTCAGGTTCAGCTCCAACAGCACCCCAAGGCTGACACCGAGCAGCGCCGAGTGGGCCAGGGTGTCGCCGAAGTAGGCCATGCGGCGCCACACGACAAAGGTGCCCAGCGAGCCGGTAACCATGGCCACAGCAAGGCCGGCCAGCAGGGCGCGCAGCAGAAAATCATCCATGGTGTTTGACCTCACGGTTGCAGCTGCCGCACCAGCCCTTTCGGTCCGGTTTTTGATGGTGATGATGGGTGTAGGGCACGAGCCCATCCAGCGGACCGGCGATGACCTGTTCGTCCACCTCCTCGCCGAGGGCGCGCAGCCGCTCCGGGTGGCCGCTGCAGCAGACCTGCTGGTCGAGACAGAAGACCCGGTCAGTGCGCGCCATTACCAGGTGCAGATCGTGGGATACCATCAGGATGCCGCATCCGCGTTCGTCGCGCAGACGGGAGATGAGGTCGTAAAGCTCGCCCTGGCCGGTGACATCGACTCCCTGAATCGGTTCATCGAGGAACAGCAGCTGCGGTTGTCGCAGTAGGGCACGGGCGAGAAGGACCCGCTGGGTCTCGCCACCGGAGAGGGTGGCCATCTGTGACTCCAGCAGGCGCTCGGCGCCGACTTCGTCCAGAGCATGGTGAAGTCGGCTGTCATCACTTTTGTGTGTCAGGGTGAGAAAACGCCGCACGGTCAGCGGCAGTACCGGGTCGATGCTGAGCTTCTGCGGTACGTAGCCGATGCGAATGCCGGGGCGCATTGTCACCCGTCCGTGATTGGGGCGCTGCAGGCCCAGCATCACCTTGACCAGGGTTGACTTGCCGGCACCGTTGGGGCCGATGAGGGTGACGATCTCCTTGTCATGGACGGCAAGGTTGACGTGATCCAGCACCATTCGCGAACCGAAGTGTACCGTCACGTCCTGAGC
>JBEPXU010000218.1:0-4017 GCA_041641735.1 Ectothiorhodospiraceae bacterium | reverse complement strand
CATAGCCATGCCTTCGCCGCTCACTCCGACGGCGACGTGCTAATCCATGCCCTGTGCGATGCCTTACTCGGCGCGCTGGCACTGGGGGATATCGGTAAACACTTTCCCGACACCAGTGATGAATATGAGAATATCGACAGCCGTTTGTTGTTGCGGCATGTGATGGCCTTGTTGCATGAACGCGGCTATCGTCTCGGGAATGCCGATATGACGATTATTGCCCAGGCACCAAAACTCGCGCCACACATCGAGGCGATGCGCGACACCCTTGCCAGTGAGCTGCAGGCGGACCGCAGCCAGGTCAACGTCAAGGCTACAACGACCGAAAAGCTCGGCTTTGCCGGCCGTCGGGAAGGTATCGCCGCCCACGCAGTGGTGTTGCTGCTGAATGAGTGAAACAGGCAAATACCCGCTTGAGTGGGCCTGGGCGCTGGGTAAACCGGATTGCCACGGTAGTATCCGTTCCTGCCCGGAGGATTTTGTCGTGGATGAAGTCCTTGGTTTCGAGCCTGACGGTGAAGGCAATCACGCCTTTTTGCATATACAGAAGCGCAACACCAATACCGAATGGCTGGCAAGGCAGCTCTCGGAGCTGGCAGGCGTTCCACTCAGCGAGGTCGGTTATGCGGGCCTTAAGGACCGTCATGCGCTGACCACGCAATATTTTACCGTTAACCTCAGCGGCAAGGCAGAGCCTGACTGGCAGCAGCTCGAATCGGATGAGATTAAAGTCCTTGAGGTAGGGCGCCACCGTCGCAAGCTCCGCCGAGGTAGGCTGAGACAAAACAACTTCCAGATTACGCTGCGCAACCTCTCCGGTAGTTGTGACGGGATTGAGCAGCGTTTGCAGCAGATCCGTGAGCGGGGTGTGCCCAATTACTACGGTGATCAGCGCTTTGGTCACCATGGTCACAATATTGATAGGGCGGAGGCGATGTTTTGCGGTAAGTGGCGTGAGAGCGATCGCCATAAGCGCAGCCTCTATCTTTCCGCGGCACGTTCCTGGCTTTTTAACCGGGTACTTTCCGCCCGGGTTGAACAGGAGAGCTGGAATCAGGCCCTGCCGGGGGAATCGCTGATCACCAACGGCACCACCAGCGCCTTTAGCGTGCGTATTCTCAGCCGTGAGATTGAACACAAGGTGATGCGGGGGGAACTCCATCCCAGCGGACCACTCTGGGGGCGGGGAAGGCCGACCTCCCTGGCCGATGCCCTGGCGCTGGAGCAGTCGGTATTAGAGGCCGAGGAGACATTATGCCGAGGCCTGGAGCAGGCCGGCTTGGAGCAGGAGCGAAGGGCTTTGCGGCTTACGCTCCAGTCCATGCAGTGGCGTTTTATAGATTCTGAAACCCTGGTGTTAAATTTCTCCCTTCCACCCGGTTCCTATGCCACCAGCGTTCTACGTGAAATCGTATTATTGGATAACCTGGCTAAGAGGGCCGGGTAGGCGCAGGCGGGCTCGGGGTTATTTTCGCGGGCGCCGCAACAGGACGTAAATCGCCCCGGTTCCTCCATCGACGGGCCGGGCGGAACAGAATGCCAGCACTTCGATACGCTGACGAAGCCAGTTGTTGACCTTTCCCTTGAGGACAGGCTGTTTGTTGAACGAGCCATTACCCTTGCCGTGGATGATCCGCACGGTTTTGATCCGCAGTGACAGGGCGTGTTGCAGGAAGGTGGTCAGGGCCTGTCTTGCCTCGGCCACGTGCAGACCGTGAAGGTCCAGCTCTGCCTCAACCGCGTAGTGGCCCCGGCGGAGTTTTCTCAGCACACTGTGTTGCAGTCCGGGGCGGCAGTAGAGGAGCTCTTCCCCGGTTTCCAGCTCCGCAGGATCGATATAATCGGAGAGCATGTCGTCCAGTACCCGGGATTCATCTTCCTCCCGCTGCCTCGGGCGGGGCGAGGGGGGATTGCGATGGGGGGCAATGCGCTGTTGGGATAACGGCTGGGCACCGGCTACCGCAGCCCTAAACAGGGCCTTTTCATCATCGCTGGGTTCACCGTGTTTGCTCATGCCGTACTCGTGCTAATCCCCAAATTCCCGGAAAGAGTTTACCATAATCAATATGGGCTTCATGCCGACCCGCTGTCACTGGTATAGTTGGCTAAATAACTGAGTATGCAAATAAGACAGGCGCCCGGTCTGGCCGATGTAAGAAGAGAATGAAAATACTGATAAGTAACGATGACGGCTATTTGGCACCTGGAATCAACTGCCTCGCCGAGCAGCTTAAAAATATCGCAGATATCACTGTCGTGGCTCCCGAGCGTGATCGCAGCGGAGCCAGTAACTCCCTGACACTGGATAGACCGCTACGTGCTGAACCGGTTCCCGGCGGGGGGTATCGTGTTGATGGCACACCGACCGACTGCGTCCACCTGGCCATCACCGGAATGCTTGAGCATGAGCCGGATATGGTTGTGTCCGGTATCAATGCCGGTGCCAACCTGGGGGATGATGTGCTCTATTCCGGCACGGTGGCGGCGGCGATGGAGGGGCGTTTCCTCGGTCTTCCGGCGATGGCCGTTTCGCTATGTGCCCGTTCCGGCCACCGCTTTACTCACTACGAGACCGCTGCCAGGGTGGCCATCCGGTTACTGGAGCGCCTGCAGGACCATCCCTTGCCGGCCGATACCATCCTCAACGTGAATGTGCCGGATCTGCCTTGGGATGCGTTACAGGGATTCGAGGTCACCCGTCTGGGTCATCGTCATAAGGCCGAGGCCGTAATCAAGGACAGTGACCCGCGAGGCCGCCCCATTTACTGGATTGGGCCCGCAGGGGTGGAAGAGGATGCCGGATCGGGCACCGATTTCCATGCTATTCGCCAGCAGCGGGTATCGGTGACGCCCCTGCAAGTGGATCTGACCCGGCACTCCCTGCTTGATAACCTTGGCGAATGGCTCAACGGGGTGACGTGAGATGATGCAATCACAGCAGTTCGATGGCATCGGCATGACTTCGCGCCGAACCCGTGAGCGCCTGGTGCAACGATTGCAGGAGAGGGGGATTCAGGACAGCCGTGTGCTGGAGAGTATTCGTAACCTGCCGCGCCACCTGTTCGTCGATGAAGCGCTCTCGTCCCGTGCCTATGAGGACACCGCACTCCCTATCGGTTGCGGCCAGACCATTTCGCAACCCTATGTGGTCGCGCGCATGACAGAGGTGATACTGGAGTGTCAGCCACGCAGGGTGCTGGAGGTGGGAACCGGCTGCGGTTATCAGACAGCAGTACTGGCCAGCCTTGGGCTTGAGGTGTTTAGTATCGAGCGCATTGGAACTCTTTATGAAAAGGCCCGTCGAAACCTGAGTAACGTCAAACTCAGTCATGTTCGTCTGCGGCATGGGGATGGTTATCAGGGCTGGAAGGCGCAAGCGCCTTTTGATGCAATACTGGTTGCAGCAGCCCCGACAGAGATCCCCGAAACGTTGCTGATGCAACTGTCGGATGGAGGATGCCTGATCATACCGGTCGGGGCAGGCAAGGAGCAGAAACTGATACGGGTAACCCGCAAGGGGAGCCAATACAATCAAGAGGCGCTGGAGATGGTAAGCTTTGTTCCCATGCTCTCCGGTGCCGACCGTTAAGGATACTAATGAAATTTTTCTCCACACTTTATGACATGGTGCTGGGTTGGTCGCGTCATAAATATGCTCCCTATTACCTAGGCAGTCTGAGCTTTGCCGAATCTTCCTTCTTTCCCATTCCCCCTGATGTGATGCTGGCGCCGATGTCGTTGGCACAGCCGCAAAAGGCATGGCACTACGCGCTGCTAACGACCGTAGCCTCGGTGCTGGGTGGAGTGCTGGGTTACTTAATTGGCGTGTTCGCTTTTGATGTGGTCGAACCGTGGATTCGCGAAGCAGGCTATTGGGGGGCTTATCAGCGGGCAGGCAACTGGTTCGAGACCTGGGGCTTCTGGGCTATTTTTCTGGCAGGATTTTCACCTATTCCTTATAAGGTATTTACCATCAGTGCCGGTGTCATCGGAATGGCATTCGTCCCTTTCCTTGTC
>JBEPXU010000217.1:0-4019 GCA_041641735.1 Ectothiorhodospiraceae bacterium | reverse complement strand
CCTCAGGCATCGACACTCGATAAGGCAGAACTCGATCCGTTGATTGCCGGACGGTCATTGCCCTTAACCGTGGTGGAAAGCCGCTTTTACGATGTCACGAGTGCTTGTGATGCCATCGCCACCGCCTCGGGCACGGCCACCCTGGAGATCGCACTGATGGGGGTTCCGCTGGTAGTCGTCTACCGGGTATCCGGGCTCAGCTATCGCATTATGCGTCGTCTCATCAAGCTCAAACATATTGCTATGTGCAATATCGTTGCGGGTGAGGAGGTGGCCAGGGAGCTGTTGCAGGAAGAGGTCAGTGCCGAACGGGTAAGCGAAGAGCTGCTACGCCTTCTCGATCCGCAGGTCCATGAAAAGACGGTTGCCCGTCTGAGCAAGGTGCGCGAAACACTCGGCGAGCCCGGCGGCGCGCGCCGGGCCGCTGCCGTCGCTGCGGGTATGCTCGGGCTGAATGAATAGTTAAAGTGCAGCTAATGCCGGAAAGCTGCCGATCTCACCGTTTCAGTATCGATACAATAAAGCCGGCTTGATGCCGGTTTTATGATTAGCGAATAATGCTGCGTTTTGACTGCTCAAGGAAGTCGGAGAAACGTTTGACCTCCTCGTGACTCTCACCCATTTCAGCGATCTGTTGTTTGGCATCATCCAGGCTTAAGCCCTGACGATAGAGAATCTTGTAAACCCGCATCAGGTTACGCACCTGCTCTTCGGAAAATCCCCGCCGCTTCAGACCAACCTTGTTTAAACCGTGCGGGGCTGCTGGATTGCCCGATATCATCAGGTAGGGCGGAACATCCTTGGCAATAGCGCTGCCCATACCGGTAAAGGCGTAATCGCCAATGTAGCAAAACTGATGGACAAGGGTAAAGCCACTGAGAATGACGTAGTCACCCACATGCGCATGCCCTGCCAGTGATGCATTGTTGGAGAAAATCACGTGATTACCGATCTGGCAGTCATGGGCGATATGGATATAGGCCATCAACAGGTTATCACTGCCGACACGGGTGATGGCTCCACCACCAGGTGTACCACGGTTGATCGTGACACATTCGCGAATGGTATTACGATCGCCGATTTCCAGGCGTGTCGGCTCACCGTCGTATTTCAGGTCCTGAGGTGCATCACCAATGGAAGCAAACTGGTGGATCTTGTTATCGCAGCCAATAGTGGTCGGACCATTGATAACGACGTGAGGCCCAATCCATGTATTGGGCCCAATCTCCACATCCGCACCGATGACACTGTATGCCCCGACGGAAACTCCTTCAGCTATCTTCGCTGAGGGATCGATAATCGCTGTGGAGTGGATATCGCTCATTTGATCGCCTGTTCTGCACACATCAGATCGGCGCTGGCCACGACCTTGTCATCAACCTTGGCCTCTGCCGTGAATTTCCAGATCCCACGCTTTGCCTTAACCACTTCGACCTCCAGCACCAACTGGTCACCTGGAACCACCGGTTGCTTAAAGCGGCAGTTATCGATGCCGGCAAAATAGTACAGTGAAGTACCGTCCGGTTTTTTCTCGGTTGTTTTAAACGCCAAAATACCGGTCGCCTGAGCCAGTGCCTCCATGATAAGGACACCCGGAAAAATGGGGCGTTCCGGAAAGTGTCCGGTAAACATCGGCTCGTTCACGGAAACATTTTTAATCGCCTTAAGGCGTTTTCCCGGTTCGCATTCCAGCACACGGTCGACCAGCAGAAAAGGATACCTGTGAGGCAGGTGTTCGAGAATTTCCTGAATATCCATTGCGTTCAATGTCTTTAGCCTTCTTTTGTCTTCTCACTCAACGCCTTTTCCAGCTTCTTGATACGGCGTGCCATATCATCCAGCTGTTTAAAGCGTATATAATTCTTTTGCCACTGGACTTTGGGCTCAAGCGGTGTCCCCGATGAATAAACCCCGCCCTCTTTAATTGATCCGGGAACCAGTGACATCGCCGTCACCGTTACCCCGTCAGCCACCTTCAGGTGACCAAGGATACCCACACCACCCCCAATCGCACAGTGCTCACCAATATCAGCGCTTCCGGCTACACCGACGCAACCTGCCATGGCGGTGTGTTTCCCAACCCTCACGTTATGGGCGATTTGTATCTGGTTGTCGAGTTTTACCCCATCCTCGATGACCGTATCCTCAATGGCACCACGGTCAATACTGGTATTGGCACCAATCTCAACATCATCACCGATGATCACGCGGCCAAGTTGATAGATCTTTACCCACTTGCCCTGCTCATTGGCAAACCCGAAGCCATCGGAACCGATCACTGCACCCGAGTGGATGACAGCATGTGCCCCAATTTTACACTCATGGTAGATAGAGACATTGCCGTGTATCACAGAGTTGTCACCAATGACGCTATTATCACCGATGACACTTCCGGGACCGATACTGACATTATCGCCAATGACACAATCCCGGCCAATCACTACATTGGCGGCAATACGGACATTCTCACCCAGAGTCACCGTGTGGTGCACCACAGCGCTTTGGTGAACGGCCACCTCGTCCTTATGTACGCCCGGTGCGAAAAGCGCGGTCAGGCGGGCATATGTCAGATAGGGATTCTCCGATAACAGTGCGTTACCAGGGCAATGTTCACGCTCTGCCGGCGGCAGGATCACCGCACCGGCCTGACAATCGGCAAGATACTTGCGGTAGCGCGAGTCGACCATAAAGGTGATGCTATCAGGCCCCGCACTCGCCAGGGTGGCAATGCGGCTCACGCTGTAGTCAGCTTCACCCGAGAGCTCAACATCAAGCTTTTCTGCTAACTGGCCCAGTTTGTACTGCACGTATCAAGCGCCTTATTGATTGTTCTTCTTTTTGTAGTCCTGCTTGAGACGGGCGATAACCTTATCTGTGATGTCGACACGCTTACTGGCATAAATCACACCACTTTCAAGAATAAGGTCATACCCCATCTCCTTGGCAAGTGCCACAATAGACATCGCGATCTCTCGCTGCATTTTTGACAGCTCTTCGTTGCGACGGATATTGAAATCTTCCGCGAATTCATCACGCGAACGCTTCAGATCACGCTTCTGGCTGAGAATCTCACGCTCCAGCTTACGCTGCTGTTCCTGGCTCATGGTCAGGCTCTCTTTGGACATCCTCTCCTCGAGCGACTTGATCTTCTTTTGCTCTGCGACAAGATCGGCATCGCGCGTGGAGAACTCATCCTGCAGCGTTTTGCGGACGGCCTCCGCCTGCGGCGCCTGCTCCAGAACCTGCGGCGTATTGACGAAAGCGATCTTCGGTGCCTCTTCGGCAACCGTCGGTACCGACATCAACAGCAACACCATGGTCGCAACCAGATAGTTTCTGAATAAGTTCATAATTATTATCCTTTCTGTAACCCCGTTTTACGGGGTGCCCAGCGTAAACTGGAAATTCTCGGTCTCATCACCGTCCTTGGCGTTCAGAGCCTGAGCGTAGCTGAATGTCAGCGGTCCTACCGGCGTCAGCCATGCCAGACTCAGACCCGTCGACATGCGCAACTGATCCATATCGACACTATCATAGGTGTCATATACGTTACCCGCGTCGACAAAAGCCTTCAAGCGCATTGAGTTATTTTTGAGATCCCAGGGCGGTGGGAAGATAAACTCCAGGTTACCCAACAGGCGGGCATTACCGCCAAGCGGGTCACCATAGGAGTCGCGTGTCCCGGGTGTTGAACTCAGGCTGTTAGTGCTATAACCGCGAACCGTACTGATACCACCGGCGAAATAACGTTCATAAGGTGCCAGCACAGTGCTGTCGCCATAAACATCGGCGTAGGCTGCCTCGCCTTCCAGACCCAGGGTAAGGTGCTCGAGGAGCGGGAAATAGTGCTTATTATTCAGGCGCACTTTGTAGAAACTCAACGTATTATCGCCATTCGGTATGGCCACGTCACCACTCAGCGACAGACTTCCGCCCTTGTTGGGGAAAATCGCCCGGTTGCGTGTATCATGCGACCAGCCCAGCTCCAGGCTATAGGTTTCGAACTGACAGTCGTAGAT
>JBEPXU010000216.1:0-4021 GCA_041641735.1 Ectothiorhodospiraceae bacterium | reverse complement strand
GGCGGTGGCTGAGTTCGTTGCACGGGTCAAGGAGGGCAAGGTGGCCGACGGTTTTGTTAATGCGGTGCAGGCATGCGGTGAGCAATTGGAGCACCACTTTCCGATCCAATCCGGGGATCGTAACGAGTTGCCCAATCACCTGATCGAGATTTGATATCACCATAGAGATTGCTTCGTCGTTCTGACTCCTCGCAATGACCCCCCAATTTGTCATTGCGAGTCACGAAGTGACGAAGCAATCTTATGTCGGCGGCTGCTATCGCAGTAGCATCAATTATTCAAAATTGAGGAAAGATCCTTCCACTCTGGATTGAATTCACTAATCAGCAACTCCTTCTTTCTCCGCGATCCCCCCTTTATCTGCTTCTCACGCAAAATCGCAGCCTGAACATTCGGTGTGGTTTCATACCAGATCAATTTGTGACAATGGTATTTGCTGGCAAAGCCTGGGGTGAGGTTATTTAGATGTTCGTAAAGACGTCTTTCCAGGTTGTTAGTGATACCGGTGTAGAGAACCTTGTTGGATCTGTTGGTGAGGATGTAAACGAAATAAACCTGTTCCTGCATCGCAACCTCCCTGTTGCGTTTTTATTAATTGCGTTGTCAGATTGCTTCGTCACTGCCGTTCCTCGCAATGACAGTCGTTGGGTTGATTGGGTGCGTGGCTCTATTCGTAATGACACCAACGATGTCATTGCGAGGAACAAAGTGACGAAGTAATCTAATCCTTCTCCTGCTTCTCAAAATCCAGCGAAACCGAATTGATGCAATAGCGCTGCCCGGTCGGATCCGGGCCGTCGGGAAAGACATGACCGAGATGGGCGCCGCAGTTGGCGCAGGTCACTTCGATGCGGGTCATGCCATGGGAGTGATCGGTAATGAGTTTGACCTTGGTCGGGTCGAGCACGTCCCAGAAGCTGGGCCAGCCGGTGCCGGAATCGAACTTGGTATTGGAGTCGAAAAGTTCGGCGCCGCAACAGGCGCAGGTATAGATCCCTTCCTCCTTATTGTGCAGCAGCTTGCCGGTGAACGGGGCCTCGGTGCCCTTCTCGCGGCAGACGTGGTACTGCTCGGGGGTCAGTTTGTCGCGCCATTTATCATCGTTACTGTTCATTGTGTGCTCACCTTCGCCTCTTTGGCTGACTATAGACCATCATCCAGCGTTGTTCGCTGCAACAGCCGTTGCAGCAGGGGAGGATGGACCAGCAGGGTAAACATGATGAGGACGAATACCAGGCATAACAACTCTAACCGGTGGGGATAGTCGGGCGGGATCATTAGCACCAGTGCGGCGGAAACCGCACCGCGCAGTCCGCCAAGCAGGAGCACCGGTTGCCAGTTGGACGGAAAATCCCGCTTCACCAGGCCGAGCAGAAGGCGGCTGCCATAGACCAGTACCGCACGGGATAGAAGCAGTAACACCACCACCATCGGCACGACCCAGTTGATGAAAAAGGCGTGATGACCCACCGCCGAGCCGAGAGCGAAGAAGAGTATCCCGGCGGCGAGGGTATTGAGATAGCCCCAGAAGGCATCGAACCACTCATGCCCGGCGGTCGCTGGCGGGTGGCCGCAGCGGCTGTGCCGGAAGGCCAGTGCGGCGCAAAGGACAGTGATCACCCCGGAGAGGTGAAGCAGGTGTTCAGCAAGCAGAAAGCTGCCGTAGCAGAGGATCAGGGTCAGGCTCAGGCCGGTGAAGCGGTTCTGTTCCCGCCAGGTGGCGACCAGTTTTCCCGTCGCCCAGCCCAGCAGCAGACCGAGCGGGATCGCGCCGGCAAGCGACCAGAACAGACGCAGGGTCACATCGCTGACACCGATCATCGCCTCGCCCAGGGCCAACGCAGTGGCCGCCCCGAACAGCACGATGGCGATACCGTCATTCAACAGCGACTCACCCTCAATGAGGGTTTCGAGCCGTTCCGGCAGACCGAAGCGGCGAAAGATAACGGCCACTGCCGAAGGATCGGTGGCGGCAACCGCGGCGCCGAACATCAGGCCGTGGCTCCAGGGCAGATCCATCGCCCAGGCCAGGGGAAGACCGATGACAAGCGTGCTCAGGACCACCCCGGGTAGGGCGAAAAGACCGATGGCACGCCACTCCTGCTTCAGGGCCTGCACCGGCAGGCTCCGGCCGCTGGCGAAAATCAGGATCGGCAGCAGCAGAATCAGCACGGTATCGGCTGAGAGCACCGCTGCCGGCAAGGCGGGAAAGAGGTTCTGTTGCACGATAGCGTAGGCCACACCGCTGATCACCAGCCACGACTCGGGGGGAAAGGGCGAGCGCCGTGCATAGTGGCGAAGGGCGGCCAGGAACAGCAGGAAGGCTCCGCCTATGCTGAGTACCTCGATGAGTGTCTCGGCATGCATCGACTGCTACCCTACAGCGCCTTGCAGCAGGGCGTGGCGTACCCGATTCATCGTGACCTCCCGGGAAGTCGGCGGAGCATAATATAAGCGTAGTCCCGATACCCTCGGGCTGCCCGCTGGCTACTCGGTTGCCTCAAGCAGTCCGGTGTTGGAGGGGCAAAGGTGGCAAGCCTCCGCACTGCCCCGGTGGGAAGGTTGGCGAAGGTATTTGTCTGGGTATGGGGTCACGATGCGCTTCCCCCTGTGGCGGCCCGGTATGAGGAAAGCATCGACTCGATAGGGGATCAGAAGGGCAAAATAACCGTAATGCAGGCGCCGCCCAGATCGGAGCGCCCGATATCGAGCCGTCCCTCATAGGCTTCGACGATATCGCGCACCATCGGCAGGCCGATGCCGTGTCCCGGCGTCGCCTCGTCCAGGCGGACCCCGCGGGCCAGCACCTGTTCGGCACGGGCGGGCTCAATGCCGGGGCCGTCGTCCTCCACGCAGAGGCGCAGGCTGTTATCGCCGTTCTCCACCGTCAGCCAGATCCGCCCGCCGGACCACTTCCAGGCGTTGTCCAGCAGGTTGCCCAGCAGCTCCATCAGGTCGCCCTCATCGCCGCGGAATGCCACCGTGCCATCGAGCGATTTATCCACCGTCACCGCCTTGTCGCGATAGACCTTCTCCAGCGTGTCCAGCAACCGTTCGGCCAGCGGCGCTACCGCAACGGGAGTGGCCAGGGCGGAGCGTCCGGCGGTGGCGGCGCGCTGCAGCTGGTACTGCACGATATTGTCCATCCGGTCCACCTGTTCATCAATAGCCGGTGAGCGCTCACTTTCCCCCAAGCCCCTGAGTACCGCCAACGGGGTCTTGAGGCTGTGTGCCAGGTCGGCCAGTGCGTTTTTGTAGCGCGACTGCTGCGCCCGCTCATGATGGAGCAGGGTGTTGATGTTGTCGGTCAGGCGGGCGATCTCCTTCGGATAGTCCCGCTGCAGGCTCTCCTGTTTGCCCGACTCGATGGCCCGCACCTCGCCCGCCACGGTGCGCAGCGGTCTCAGTCCCCATGCCAGCGCACCGGCCAGGGCCAGCAACAGCAACAGCGCCATCGCACCGAGCCAGCCCCACAGACTGTGGCGGTAACGGCTCATCTGTTCAGTAAAGGCGCTCGGGTCCTCCATCACGCTGAAGCTGAGCGGCACGCTGCCGGTAGTGGTCTCCCATTCGATATCGAGGGTGGCAAGAAAGTAGCGCTGGTCGTTGAACGGCACGCGGGCAAGTCCCCCGCCACCGGATTGGGAGTGGGGCAGGGCCAGTCCGACAGCGGAGGGGGATTGCCACAGGGTTTCTCCCTTGGCGTTGCCAATGCGGGCATAGAGTCCGGAGCCCGGTAGCTCCAGACGTGCCTCGGCAAGGTGGCCCGGCATCACCAGCCGACCACTGTCACTCACCTCAGCGGCGGCCATCACCAGATAGAGCTGGGCGTAGAGGCGGTCGCTCATCGATGAGCGGGCACTGTCCTCGAAGGCGCGCTCCAGCGCCAGTGCGGTCACGGCGATGAAGATCGCCAACACCGCCGCTGCACTCAGGCTGACGCGGTTTGAAAGCGACCTCATGCCGGTTCCAGATTGAAGCGGTAGCCGCGACCGCGCAGGGTTTCGATGGGCTTTGTGCG
>JBEPXU010000215.1:0-4021 GCA_041641735.1 Ectothiorhodospiraceae bacterium | reverse complement strand
GGTACGCACACCGAGCTTACACGTACCGGTATAGACCTTGTCGGCATCCAGCAGATAGGCGGAGAGCTTGGTCGCCTCCCCCAGGCAGATGGGAAGCATGCCACTGGCCAGCGGGTCGAGATTACCGGTATGCCCAGCCTTGGCGGCATACATAAGGCGTTTGACTTCCTGTAGCGCGGCGTTAGAGGTGATACCGACGGGTTTATCCAACAGCAGGATACCGTTGACCTTGCGTCCCCGGGATTTATGACGGCGTGCCAATCTTCAGTCCTCGTTCTTGCTGCTGTCGTTGGAGACCGCCTTGTCGATCAAGGCAGTGAGACGGGAGCCATTCTCAATGGAGCTATCAAAGAAAAAGCGCAGTTCTGGCACCACGCGCAATTTCATACGGTGGCCGAGTTCCCGACGCAGGAATCCTGCAGCATGTGTCAGGCCACGCTGGGTCTGTTCAACATCGTGTTCGCTATCCAGAACCGTGAAATAGACCTTGGCCACCGAGAGGTCCTTGGTCACATCCACAGCGGAGATGGTCACCATCCCCAGCCGTGGGTCCTTGAGCTCACGCTGGACCAGCTCGGCCAGTTCTCGCTGGATCTGTTCACCGACACGACGGCTGCGACTGAATTCTCTACCCACGCCTTGTTTACGCCTTAAACCCTATTACGACAATCACAGGGTACGTTTGACCTGGACGCGCTCGTAGACCTCGATCTGGTCACCGACCTTGACGTCGTTATAGTTCTTCACACCAATACCACACTCGGTGCCCGACTTGACCTCAGCAACGTCATCCTTGTAGCGACGCAGGGATTCCAGCTCGCCCTCGTAAATAACGACATTGTCACGCAGTACACGAATCGGGTTGTTACGCTTGACGTTACCGTCCACGACCATACAACCGGCAATCGCACCAAGCTTGGGTGAGCGGAAGACATCGCGCACTTCGGCCAGACCGATGATCTCCTCCTTGAACTCAGGCGCGAGCATACCCGTCATGGCACTCTTCACTTCATCGATCAGCTCATAGATGACGCTGTAGTAGTGCAGGTCGATTTCCTGCTCCTCGATGATGCGCTTGGCCCCGGCATCGGCACGAACGTTAAAGCCAATCACCACGGCATTGGAAGCAACGGCCAGGTTGGCATCGGACTCATTAATGCCGCCGACGCCGGTTGCCACCAGCTTGACCCGCACCTCGTCGGTGGAGAGTTTAAGCAGGGCATCGGAGATCGCCTCCAGCGAGCCCTGTACATCCGCCTTGAGCAGGATGTTGAGGTCCTGAACCTCACCCTCTGCCATCTGGTTGAACATCTCATCCAGCTTGGCCTGCTGCTGGCGGGCAAATTTCACGTCGCGGAACTTACCCTGGCGGAACAGAGCCACTTCACGCGCCTTGCGCTCGTCGGCAGTAACCACCGCGGGGTCACCCGCCGCCGGCACGCCGGAAAGCCCGAGGATCTCAACCGGGATGGAAGGACCGGCATCGGTCACCGGTTTGCCGGTCTCATCCAGCATGGCGCGTACACGACCGTATTCATGGCCGGCAAGCACAATATCGCCCTTATGCAGAGAACCCTTCTGCACCAGGATGGTGGCGACGGCACCCCGTCCCTTGTCCAGACGGGATTCGATAACGATACCGCTGGCAGGGCCTTCGGCCACGGCCTTCAGTTCCAGTACTTCGGACTGCAACAGAATGGACTCCAGCAGGTCGTCGACGCCGGTACCGGCCTTGGCCGAGACGTGGACGAACATCACATCACCGCCCCACTCTTCCGGAATCACATCTTCCTGGGCCAGCTCGTTCTTAACACGATCCGGGTCGGCCTCTTCTTTATCAATCTTGTTGACCGCAATAATCAAGGGCACACCGGCTGCGCGGGCGTGCTGTATCGCCTCTTTGGTCTGTGGCATCACGCCGTCATCGGCAGCGACGACCAGCACGACCAGGTCGGTCAACTCGGCACCGCGGGCACGCATGGCGGTAAAGGCTGCGTGGCCGGGGGTGTCGAGGAAAGTAATCATGCCTCGTTCGGTCTCGACATGGTAGGCACCGATGTGCTGGGTAATACCCCCGGCCTCGCCGGAAGCAACACGGGTACGACGAATGTAATCAAGCAGCGAGGTCTTACCGTGGTCAACGTGACCCATGATGGTAACCACCGGAGCACGGTTGATCTCCTCGCCTTCGGTATCGGCGCTCTTGATCACCTCTTCTTCCAGTGCATTTTCCTTGAGCATCACCGGCTTGTGGCCCATCTCCTCGACCACAATGGTAGCGGTCTCCTGGTCCAACACCTGGTTAATAGTGACCATGGTGCCCATCTTCATCATCACCTTGATGACCTCGGCAGCCTTCACTGTCATCTTCTGCGCCAGCTCACCGACTGTGATGGTTTCGGGAATGGAAACTTCATGGACGATCGGGGCCGTCGGCTTCTCAAAGCCATGCTTGCCGCCGCCGGCACTGACGACCTGCTTGCCCTTGGCGCCCTTCTTCTTGCGACGACCTCCCTTGCCAGAAGCAATGTGGAGCTCACCCTCGCCTTCATCACGGCGACCTTTACGGCCTTTCTTGCCTTTACCCTTCTTATCGGCCGGTTTGGACTCAGGCTCTGCATGCTTTCTGCGAGGTTCTGCTTTGGAGGGCTTGGCCTCGGCGGCAGGTGCCGGTTGACTGGCAGCGGCCTCTTCGGCTGCACGCTTGGCAGCCTCATCTTCCTCGGCCTTGCGCTTGGCTTCCTCTTCGGCCTGGTGCCTGGCTTCCTCTTCGGCCTGGTGCCTGGCTTCCTCTTCGGCCTGGCGCCTGGCTTCATCTTCGGCCTGGCGCTTGGCATCATCCTCGGCCTGACGCTTGGTATCATCCTCGGCCTGACGCTTGGTATCATCTTCGGCACGCTGCTGCGCTTCCACCTCAAGCTGCTGCTCGAGGCGCTCTGCAACCTCGCTGTCGATGCGCTTGTCCTCTTCGGCCTCGACCAGACTACGCTTGACATAGGTTCGCTTCTTGCGCACCTCTACCGTCACGGTCTTGCCCTTACCCTTACTGGCGCTGGAGCCACCAACCTTCAGCTCGCTGGTGGTGCGCCGCTTGAGCGTAATTTTTTTCGGGCCGGCTTCCTCTTCGGCTTCGCTTTTCTCGGTACCGTGCTTCTGACGCAGATAATCCAGCAGCTTGACCTTGTCATCGTCACCGATGATCTCGTCAGCTGCCTTGGTCCCGATACCGGCGTCCTGCAGTTGCGTTAGCAGGCGCTCGACCGGTACCCCGATCGTCTCAGCAAATTGTGTGACGGTAACCTCTGACATTTACGCTATACTCCTGACCTTCAACCTTCCTGCTCATCTGCAAACCAGGGTGCGCGTGCGGTCATAATCAACTTCGCTGCACGCTCTTCATCCATACCATCGATCTCCATCAGATCGTCGACCGCCTGCTCGGCAAGGTCTTCCATGGTAGTCACCCCACTGCTGGCCAAGGCATCGGCCAACTCCTGGTCCATACCTTCCATTTCCAGAAGGTCCTGTTCCGGTTCTGCACCACCGTGTTCCTCGTTGCTGATCTCCTCGGTAACCAGGATATCCTTGGCCCGGGCACGCAACTCGTCAACGATTGCTTCATCGAACTCTTCAACTTCCAGCATCTCGGCAACCGGCACATAGGCCACCTCCTCAATACTGGAGAATCCTTCCTGAACCAGGATGGCTGCAACCTCTTCATCCACGTTCAGTTTTTCCTGGAACATACTGACCAGGGTGCCAAGCTCGGCCTCGTTCTTCTCTTCGGCCTGAGCCTCGGTCATCACATTCAGCTCCCAGCCGGTCAACTCACTGGCCAACCTTACATTCTGACCACTTCGACCGATGGCCTGGGAGAGCTGGTCCTCGTCCACAGCAATATCCATGCTGCGGGAATCCTCGTCGACCACGATGGAGAGCACCTCGGCCGGCGCCATGGCGTTGATAACAAACTGCGCTACATTGTCATTCCACAGTACGATATCGACGCGCTCCCCGTTCA
>JBEPXU010000214.1:0-4054 GCA_041641735.1 Ectothiorhodospiraceae bacterium | reverse complement strand
AGAACGCGCTGCAGAGATCCGTGATCTTGCCCGCGCCATGCGCGAACAGTTTATTCATGCACAAATGGGGAAGCGGCTACGCGTCCTGGTGGAGGGGAATGGCACTGGACTCAGCGGAAATTACCTGAGACTACTAACCGGTGATGCCCCTCAGGGAAAGGTAGTTGATATTACCGTCAGCGAGAAGACGCTCGCCGAGCGCTAGGAACTAACGACTGTTTTTTGCTCCGTCCCGTAGTCGCAGCCACCACTTCTCCAGTTCAACCAACACCAGCACGGATGTGGCAACCGCAACGATCTGCAACCAGGTCATGGCAGTAAGTGGCGCCGTGGCAAAGAGTGTCTGCATCGGTGGGGCATAGGTAAATGCCAACTGCATCAGTATCAGGATACCGCTTGCCATCAGTGCATAGCGATTACCCGCCAGCCCCTCCCGGGTAAGAGAAGGTGAGGTGAGGTGACGGGCACTAAAGAGGTAGAATATCTCGAACATCACCAAGGTATTGACCGCAATGGTTCTGGCCTGCTCGATACCGACACCATTCTCCCGCTGCCAGATAAACATACCAAATGTCCCTGTTACCAGGATCAAAGAGACGAACACTATGCGCCACACAAGAAAACGAGACAGCAGTGGCTCATCGGCATCGCGTGGCGGGCGAGTCATAATGTTCTTTTCCGCCGGTTCAAAGGCGAGCGTCAGTGCGAGAGTAACCGCCGTGATCATGTTTACCCAGAGGATCTGGGCAGCGGTAATGGGCAACATGCGTCCCAACACAATCGCAGCGATAATCGTCAACGCCTCACCGCCATTGGTCGGAAGAATAAACATAATGGACTTTTTAAGGTTGTCGTAAACGGTACGCCCTTCACGTACCGCATCGACGATGGATGCAAAATTATCATCCGTCAGCACCATTTCGGAGGCCTCGCGAGCCACCTCGGTTCCCTTCCTGCCCATTGCTACACCGACATCGGCGCGTTTAAGTGCAGGGGCATCATTAACGCCATCCCCGGTCATGGCCACAACCTCGCCGTTATCCTGCAGGGCGGTGACCAGCCGTAGTTTCTGTTCAGGACTGGTACGGGCAAAGACATTTTTCTCAGCAACAAAATGCTGCAGTGCTGATTCATCCGCATCATCGATTTCGGCCCCGGTCACTACACCGAGTTGTGTATTGATGCCCAAATCCCTGGCAATAGCCATTGCTGTGGTGGCGTGATCGCCGGTGATCATTTTCACCACAATGCCGGCACTTCTGCAGGCGGCTATCGATTCTCTGGCCTCGTGGCGGGGTGGATCCATAATGCCAACCACCCCCAGCAGCGACAGCCCGTCGGCAATATCGGAAAAGTTCAATGTCTGGTGGTCTGTTTCGGCGGGCCGAAACGCCACGGCCAGCAGACGCTGCCCCCGTGCCGCCATGGCTTCCAAACTGCTCAGCCAGAAATTTCTGTCCAGAACGACATCCTCGCCGTGTGTTCGCTGATAACGGCACATCTCGAGCACCTTCTCCGGCGCCCCTTTAACATAGATAAATCCGTGACTGGCATGGTCATGGTGCAGTGTTGCCATGAACTTGTGTTCCGATTCGAAGGGAATGACATCGGTACGTGGCCACAACTCTTTTTGATAGTCCGGATCAAGTCCGGCTTTTCGTCCCATCACAATCAGCGCCGCCTCGGTAGGGTCACCCAGGGCAGCACAACGACCTTTTTGCTCCTCGATACCCGAGTCATTGCAAAGGACCACCGCACGGTTCAATTCCAGCAGGGAAGGGTAGCCCTCGTAACTATCCAGTACCTCTCCATCCAGGCTGAACACGCCGTGCGGGTCATAACCTTCCCCACTGATATCAAAAGTCCCGACCGCTGTTGTCACCGAAACGGCCGTCATCTCATTGCGTGTCAACGTGCCCGTTTTATCCGAACAGATGGTAGTTACCGAACCCAACGTCTCAACAGCAGGGAGACGTCGGATAATGGCATTTCGCCGGGCCATCATCTGTACGCCGATCGCCAGAGTGATCGTCATGATCGCCGGTAAACCTTCAGGTATTGCCGCGACCGCCAGGCCCACGGCAGCAAGAAACATCTCGGTTGCGGTGTAGTCATACACCAACAGCCCAAAGCCGAAGGTCAATGTGGCAACGATGGCAATAATAATACTCAGGCTGGTTCCGAACCGCGCCATCTGCCTGAGGAGGGGTGTGCTAATCGTTACAACGTCCTGTAGCATCCCGCTGATGCGTCCCAGTTCGCTATTATCCCCGGTTGCGATGATGATGCCCTGACCCTGACCATAGGTCACAAAAGTACCCGAGTAGGCGATGTTGGACCTGTCGGCCATAAGCGTCTCTTCATCGAGCATGTCCACCCCTTTCCCCACAGGGGCCGATTCACCGGTCAATATCGCCTCATCGATACGCAGCTCCTTGCCCCGGAAAAGGCGCAGATCCGCCGGAACCCGATCACCGGAAACTAGGTAAACGATATCTCCCGGTACCAGTTCATCGGCTGGCACCATACGGACACGCCCGTCACGGTAAACATTTGCGCTGTGGGAGAGCATCTCTTTGATCGCCTCAAGCGCCTGTTCCGCCTTACCCTCCTGGATATAGCCGATCAAGGCATTAATGACGACGACAAGAAAAATAACCCCGGCATCCACATAGTGCCCGAGGACCAGTGTGACAACACCGGTGAAAAGCAGGATATAGATGAGGACATTGTGAAACTGACTGAGAAAACGCCTGAAGGCTGATCGCTGCTTGACCGTTGAAAGTCTGTTGGGACCATATTGCTTCAGACGCTCTCTCGCAGACCCAGCGCTCAGACCTGCAAGTTGAGAACCCAGACGCGTTGCCACCTCATCCGCGGGGATAGCATGCCAGGCGGTTTGCTCATCACCCGTATCGTCCATATTGTCACTGCTCATAGGTAAGGTATCGCTCCTCATCCGGGTCATCATTACTGCCAAACCCTACCAAAGCATAACAAAGGATTTGCCCGATACCAGCCCCTATCAGCTCTCGGATAGTGGGATAGCAGCCCTCTCAACCCGCTATGCAATCTGTACAAATTCCACTCTGTTGCTATACCTAGATCATCACGCTGATTTATACGGTGTCAAATAACCACGCCCCTTAGCGGGCATGTCAATGCAACCAAGGAGATAATGTGATGAAAAATATCAGTTTTACCTCACTCCTACTGGCGGGTCTGGTATTGGCCGGAAACGCTTTTGCGCAAATGGGACCGTCGCTTTTTGAGGAGATCGACACCGATCACAACGGAGCCATTAGCATGAAAGAGGCCAAGGTCCGCATGGACCTGAGTAAGGAGTTTAAGATGATCGACTCAAATAACGACGGCTCGCTCTCTGTCGACGAATACACGGCCTATGAAAACAAGGACAGGATGTCCCCTGAGGAAGTAGAGGTTCCAGAACCGGGCGCGGCGCCGATGCCCTCCCACTAAAGGCTGGACCCTCGCTAGTAACTGCCGGCGGATACAGTATGCTCTGTACCGCCGGTGCTATTTTGGTCGTCTCTTCATCTCTCGCCCGTACCGTTTCAGCGCGACCGAGGGCTGCCGTGGCACGTCAGCCATGCGCGATTCGCCACTGGATGAATCTACCCATCGCAGCGATAATCCAGAAGTTCCAACCCCTCACTCCAGTAATCGGCTAAAAGGGGAGTGGCAATCATGTTGTTGACGGTCTGCGAATCCCACAGTTCCTGCGCATCAGCCAGCGCCTCGTCCCACTCGTCCATCTCATAATCACCGCGCCCTAGCCACACCAATGCCAGTAGCTCGCCGGCCTGATCCGGTTCAAGATCCTCAATTACTGCATGCATCTCCTGATAACTGAGATCATCCACATGATCGGCCAGGACCTGAAGCCCCCAGTCATCAGCCGGACTATTCGGTACCTCGGGTATCACCACATCCTCCGTGGTATGAAATTCATGGGCTTTGTCGATCAAAAAGCAGACCGTTTAAGGGTTAATGGAAATCATACGACACCTCCAATGCATCATCAGTCTCCAGT
>JBEPXU010000213.1:0-4082 GCA_041641735.1 Ectothiorhodospiraceae bacterium | reverse complement strand
AATTAGATATAGATGCGTTCCTGTGGGATAGACAGCTCATTGCCGATGAGTCGGCACAGGCCGTCCGAGAGTTCCGTTGTCCGATCTCCCGGCAGGCCAATGCTTTTCAACTCCAGGTAGGCGCAGGCACCTTCCTCAGCCGCAAAAATCATACGTGCCCCCGTTTCCAGCGACACCATGACAAAGCGCTCCGGCTTGCCAAGGGCTTCGGCTACATGGGTCGAGCACTTTTTCAATAAGGCGGGTTGTTCAGGCGGGTCAACCTCGCGATTTGTACGAATCAGAAGATATGGCATATTCGGACCAGGATTCAGGGTTATTGGCAGTTCTCGTCAATCATTGCCTGTGCCTCTTTTATCTTCGACTGACGCATCTCATCACTGAGGGTGACGACGGTCCCATCCGGTTTTTTGATCCGTTCAGAGTTTTTGTAGACCTCCATGTTGGCCCGTGCGATGTCACAGTTGCGCTTGCGTGCTTCAAGCTTACGCGGGTCCTGTCCGGCGTTCTCCGGGGGCTCGACGCTCTCTTCTTCCTGCTTTTGTTGTGGTTTCTTGGAGTCCTTGATTTGCATCCTGTCTGCCTTAGTTTCCTCAGGACGGGTCTGGCTGTAGTGAACGTTACCCTCCTCATCGGTCCATTTGTAGAGTGTAGCGGCCTGTGTCGCGCCAACTGAGAGCAGCCCAAAGGCAATAATCGTAGCGGCTGTCCTGATAAGTGATGCGTGTGTGTCCATGAGTCTTCCACCCGTAACTAGCATGATGCCCGGAGGGCATTCCTGAATATTGAGATAATTATGGCCATTTGATGCCATAGTACAAGGGCGACTTTAGCCCGGGAGTCGCCTGCAAGGCCTGTTATCGCTTGACCTCGGGGCTGAATGCAAGTAGTTTTCTTCTTTTTTGCAGCTGAATTCACACCCGCCCGTTTTTACGGGTATTTTTTTCTTCTTTCCGAGCCGATGGGAGACCCTTTAGGTGGAATTGACCGGTGCCGAGATAATTTCGCGCTTTCTAAAGGACGAGGGGGTTGAGCACCTCTTCGGCTATCCTGGGGGCGCCGTTCTGCATATCTATGACGCGCTCTATAAGCAGGACGATGTAAAACATGTGCTGGTGCGCCACGAGCAGGCCGCCACCCATGCTGCGGATGCCTATGCCCGCTCAACCGGTAAGCCGGGTGTGGTGCTGGTGACCTCCGGGCCGGGGGCAACCAATGCCGTCACCGGCATTGCGACCGCCTATATGGACTCCATCCCCATGGTGGTGATTACCGGTCAGGTCAACTCCACGCTCATCGGTAACGATGCCTTCCAGGAGGTCGACTCCGTGGGGATTACCCGCCCCTGCGTCAAACACAACTTCCTGGTCAAAGACATCAAGGACCTCGCCGTTACCCTAAAGAAGGCCTTCTATATTGCGACGACTGGTCGTCCGGGACCCGTGGTGGTGGATATCCCCAAGGATGTCACCGCTGAGCGTACCAGTTATGTCTACCCCAAGAAGGTCACCATGCGCTCCTACAACCCGGTGGTGAAGGGGCACAGCGGCCAGATTAAAAAAGCGGTCAACATGATGCTCTCAGCCAAGCGCCCGGTGATCTACAGCGGCGGCGGCGTGGTGCAGGGGAATGCGGCCAAGTCATTGACCGACCTGGCGCATCAACTCGGGTTCCCAGTGACCAATACCTCCATGGGCCTCGGCGGCTTCCCCGCCAGCGACAAGCAGTTTGTCGGCATGCTGGGGATGCATGGTACCTACGAAGCAAACATGAGCATCTCGCACTGCGACCTGCTTATCGCGATCGGTGCGCGCTTCGATGACCGGGTGACCGGTAAAATCGAGAAGTTTGCCCCGGGTGCGAAGATCGTTCATGTGGATATCGACCCGGCCTCCATCTCCAAGAACGTCAAGGTGGATGTGCCGATCGTGGGTGATGTCGATGCGGTTTTGAAGGGGATGATCGCCCAGCTCAAGGAGGCCGGTCGCGGCCCCGATGGCGAGGCGGTGGCCCGGTGGTGGCAGCAGATTGAAGAGTGGCGCGCCAAGGAGTGCCTGAAGTACGACAAGAGTTCGCCGCTGGTTAAACCCCAGAATGTGATAGAAACCCTGCACGATGTGACCAAGGGTGATGCCTTCGTGACTTCCGATGTGGGTCAGCACCAGATGTGGGCCGCACAGTACTATGGTTTCGACAAGCCACGTCGCTGGATCAACTCCGGCGGCCTTGGCACCATGGGCTTCGGCCTGCCGGCCGCGATGGGGGTTCAGTTCGCCCATCCCAAGGCGAAGGTGGCCTGCATCACCGGTGAGGGCTCCATCCAGATGAATATCCAGGAGCTCTCGACCTGTCTGCAGTATAATCTGCCGCTCAAGATTCTATGCCTCAACAATGGCTACCTGGGCATGGTGCGTCAGTGGCAGGAGTTCTTCTATGAGGAGCGCTACTCCCACTCCTATATGGAGTCACTGCCCGACTTTGTGAAACTGGCTGAATCCTATGGCCATGTGGGCATGCAGATCGAAAAACCGGAAGATGTTGAGGGGGCGATCAAGGAGGCCTTCAAGTTGAAGGACCGACTGGTCTTTATGAACTTCCTTACCGATCCGAAGGAAAATGTCTATCCCATGGTACCCGCCGGTGCGGGACTCGATGAGATGATCCTGATATGAGACACATTATCTCCATTCTGATGGAAAACGAGGCGGGAGCACTCTCCCGTGTCGCAGGTCTGTTTTCGGCACGTGGTTACAATATCGAGTCGCTCAGTGTGGCCCCCACAGAGGACGAGTCACTATCGCGTCTGACCTTGGTAACGCGTGGTTCCGAGGAGATTATCGAACAGATCATCAAGCAGCTGAACAAGCTTGTCGATGTGGTCAAACTGCTGGACCTGACCGAGGGCCCGCATATTGAACGTGAGATGATGCTCATCAAGGTCACGGCAGGTACGGCCGGTCAGCGTGAGGAGATCAAGCGCCTGGCCGACATCTTCCGTGGCAACATCATTGATGTGACCGATACCACCTACACGATTGAGCTGACCGGTGATGTGCAGAAACTCGATGCCTTCATCGAAACGCTCAATGAGACCGATATCATCGAGACGGTTCGCTCCGGTGTTACCGGTATCTCCCGCGGTGCAAAAGCATTAACTCTTTCGTAACGATTTAACTTAAGTATTGTGTAAAGGAAAGCTCCAATGGCACTGAACATTTATTACGACAAAGATTGTGACCTCTCCATCATCAAGGGCATGAAGGTCGCCATCATCGGTTATGGCTCCCAGGGCCACGCCCACGCCAACAACCTCAAGGACTCCGGTGTGGATGTCACCGTCGGTCTGCGTGAGGGCTCCAGCTCTGCCGCCAAGGCAGAGAAGGCCGGCCTCAAGGTGAAAAACACCGCCGATGCGGTTAAGGATGCCGACCTGGTGATGATCCTGACCCCGGACGAGTTCCAGTCCCAGCTCTACAAGAACGAGATTGAACCGAACATCAAGCAGGGCGGCGTGCTGGCCTTCGCCCATGGTTTTGCCATCCACTACAACCAGGTGGTTCCGCGTGCTGACCTCGACGTCATCATGGTCGCCCCCAAGGCCCCAGGTCACACCGTGCGCTCCGAGTTCGTCAAGGGCGGCGGTATCCCGGACCTCATCGCCATCTTCCAGGATGCCTCCGGTAAGGCCAAGGACATCGCCCTGTCCTATGCCTCCGGTGTCGGCGGCGGCCGCACCGGCATCATTGAGACCACCTTCAAGGATGAGACCGAAACCGACCTGTTCGGTGAGCAGGCGGTGCTCTGCGGTGGCGCGGTTGAGCTGGTCAAGGCCGGTTTCGAGACCCTGGTCGAGGCAGGCTACGAGCCCGAGATGGCCTACTTCGAGTGCCTGCACGAGCTGAAGCTGATCGTCGACCTGATGTACGAGGGCGGCATCGCCAATATGAACTACTCCATCTCCAACAACGCCGAGTACGGCGAGTACGTCACCGGCCCGCAGGTGATCAACGAGGAGTCCCGCTGGGCGATGCGCGAGGCGCTGCAGAACATCCAGAACGGTGAGTACGCCAAGAAGTTCATCC
>JBEPXU010000212.1:0-4099 GCA_041641735.1 Ectothiorhodospiraceae bacterium | reverse complement strand
CAGATCGGCCAGTACCAGGTGGTGGTGCTGAACCTGGGTCGCCAGGACGATATCGAACCCGGCCATGTCCTTGCCGCGATGCAGACAGGCAAGATGGTCGAGGATACCGTCGAGGGTGGCGAGGTCAGGCTGCCTGATGAGAAGGCCGGTACGGTGATGGTTTTCCGGGTGTTCGACCGGGTGAGCTACGCGCTGGTGATGCATGCGACAAAGGCGATCCATATCCTGGATACCGTTACCAACCCCTGATGTGTGAAACGGCGGTCGCATGGAGGTGACCGCCCATGAATGTAGCAATGGATGAGAATGAGCAACAACTGCGGTACTGGCTGGCACTGCTCAGTGTAAAGGGCGTCGGTCCGGTACAATTTCGCGAATTGTGGCAGCAGTCAGGGGAACTGAGTCGTCTCTTCGATGAGCCACCCCGAAATCTTCCCGAGTCGCTCCAACATGCTCTTCGCCACCCTGATTGGTCTGCGGTCGAGCAATCCCTGGAGTGGCTGCAGCAACCCGGCTGCCACATCCTCACCCTTGAAGACAACAGCTACCCCTCACAGTTGAAGGAAATTCACGACGCCCCGCCGCTGCTTTTTGTCCGCGGTGAGCGGGCTCAGCTTCAGAATCCCCAATTGGCTATGGTTGGCAGCCGAAATCCGAGTGTGATCGGACGGGAAACGGCGTTCGATTTTGCCCGTAGCCTTGCCGCATCGGGACTGGTCGTGAGCAGTGGTTTGGCACAGGGGATCGATACCGCCAGCCACGAGGGGGCGCTGGAAAGCGGAGGGCAGACCATTGCGGTTTTCGGCACCGGCCTGGATAGGGTCTACCCGGCAAGAAACCGTAAGCTGGCCCACACCATCGTCGAACAGGGCGGGGCGCTGGTCTCCGAATACCCGCCAGGGGTTGAGCCCCTGGCGGCCAACTTTCCCCGCCGCAATCGTATTATCAGTGGCCTGTCGCTGGGTACACTGGTCGTCGAGGCGGCGCTTCGCAGTGGCTCCCTGATCACAGCCCGTTACGCCTCGGAGCAGGGGCGGGAAGTCTTTGCCATTCCCGGCTCGATTCACAACCCGCTGGCACGAGGCTGCCACCAACTGATTCGTCAGGGGGCCAAGCTGGTGGAGACGGCCCAGGATGTGCTTGAGGAGCTGGCACCGCAGTTACGTGCCGCCCTTGCCGAACAGCCAGCCAAAGAGGCGCAGGCAGAGGAGGTTGCGGAACAGGATGAAGAGTACCGGCAGCTGCTGGCCTGCCTGGAGCAGGCCCCCAGCAGCGTGGATCAGATTGTGCAGCGCAGTGGATTGACGGCGGATGCGGTTTCCTCCATGCTGTTATTGCTAGAACTGCAGGGCTATGTGGTATCCACAGCGGGTGGTTACGCGCTGACAGGCAAGAGACCATGAAATGAAACAAGACCTATTTGATATCCTGCTCTACCTGTTCGAGAACTATATGTACGATGAAGGTGAGTTGGAGCACGACCGGGATACACTGCAGCTGGAGTTGCAGGATGCCGGTTTCAGACACCATGACATCAGCAAGGCCTTCGACTGGTTAGAAGGCCTGGGCCGAATGAATGAGGATGGCGTCGCCCCCCTCGCCAGCGGCCAGCAGTCCTTCCGCATCTACTCCGATGCCGAAATGGCAAAGCTTGATCGCGAGTGCCGGGGCTTTTTGCTCTTTCTTGAGCAAATGGGCGTCCTGGATCACGCGACCCGGGAGATGGTTATCGATCGGGTGATGGCACTGGAGAGTGATGAGGGCGACCTGGATCAGCTCAAGTGGGTGATCCTGATGGTACTGTTCAATCAACCCGGCCAGGAGGCAGCGGTCGCCTGGATGGAAGACCTGGTGCTGGACGAGGTGGTCGGCCAACTGCATTGAGGCATTTGGCGACATGATCGGCTATCGATGCCCGCACGAAGCGGGCATTTTTTCTGGTATATAGATATCTATGAGCAAGAATCTCGTCATTGTGGAGTCGCCTGCCAAGGCGAAGACCATCAAAAAATATCTGGGCAAGGACTTCGAGGTCCTCGCTTCGTACGGTCACGTGCGCGATCTCAAACCCAAGGAGGGGGCGGTCGAGCCGGATAATGATTTTGCGATGAAATACCAGGTGATCGACAAGAACAGCAAACACGTCGACGCTATCGCCAAGGCGCTGAAAAAGGCCGATGCCCTCTACCTCGCCACTGACCCGGATCGCGAGGGTGAGGCGATCTCCTGGCACCTGCTCGAGATCCTGAAGAAGAAAAAGCTGATCAAGGATAAGGAAGTCGGCCGGGTGGTGTTCCATGAGATCACCAAAAAGGCGATTCGCGAGGCGGTCGACACTCCGCGTGACATCGCGATGGAGCTGGTCAATGCACAGCAGGCACGGCGTGCGCTGGATTACCTCGTAGGCTTTAACCTGTCGCCGCTGTTGTGGAAGAAGATCCGTCGCGGACTCTCCGCCGGGCGCGTACAAAGTCCGGCGCTTCGACTTATCGTTGAGCGCGAAGAGGAGATCGAACGGTTCGAGCCGCGCGAGTACTGGAGCGTTGAGGCCGATGTCAGCAGTAAGGGACAGAACTTCAGTTCCAAACTGATCCAGTTCGAAGGCGAGAAGGTCGAGCAGTTCAGCATCAATAACAGTGAGCGGGCCGATGAGGTTGAGGCCACACTGCTGAAAAAGGCAGAAGGCAAACTGCTGGTCAGCAAGGTGGTCAAGAAGCAGCGCAAGCGTAATCCTGCAGCGCCGTTTACCACCTCAACCCTGCAACAGGAAGCCTCGCGTAAACTCGGCTTCAGTGCCCAGCGCACCATGCGCACCGCACAGCAGCTCTACGAGGGTATCGATATCGGTGGCGAGACCGTGGGTCTTATCACCTATATGCGTACCGACTCGGTCAACCTGGCGGGCGAGGCGCTGGAGGAGATCCGTGGTTTTATCGCCGAGCGTTACGGCAGCGACAACGTGCCGCCTGAACCGCGTGCCTTTAAGACCAAGTCGAAAAATGCCCAGGAGGCCCACGAGGCGATCCGCCCAACCTCCGTGCAGCGGGTGCCGGCATCGATTCAGGGTCACCTCTCCAAGGATCAATTCCGTCTCTATGAACTGATCTGGAAACGGACCCTGGCCTGCCAGATGGTGCATGCCACCCTCGATACCGTGGCGGTGGATCTGACCGCCGGCGAGGGGAATACCTTCCGCGCCAATGGCTCCACCATCGTCCACCCCGGTTTCATGGCGGTCTACCAGGAGAGCGTGGACGATGCCAAGGATAAGGACGACGACAATAAACTGTTGCCGAAACTGCTCGAAGGCGAAAAGGTTGAGCTGATTACCATCCGCCCCGAACAACACTTCACCGAGCCGCCGCCGCGCTTTTCCGAGGCGAGCCTGGTCAAGGCGCTGGAAGAGTACGGCATCGGTCGTCCTTCCACCTACGCCAGCATCATCTCCACGCTGCAAAACCGTGAGTATGTGGAGATGGACAAGCGCCGCTTTATTCCCACTGATGTCGGAAGAGTGGTCAACAAGTTCCTCACCAACCACTTCACCCAGTACGTCGACTACGACTTTACCGCCAAACTGGAAGATGAGCTCGATGCGGTCTCCCGCGGTGAGGAGGAGTGGGTGCCGTTGTTGAAAAAGTTCTGGCGCCCGTTCAAGGACCTGGTGGATGACAAGGAGAAGAGTGTCAGTCGCAAGGAGGTCACGCAGGAGGAGTTGGACGAGGCCTGTCCACAGTGCGGTAAACCGCTGGCGATCCGTCTCGGACGCCGTGGCCGGTTTATTGGCTGTACCGCCTATCCCGATTGTGATTACACCCGCAACCTCGGTGATGATAAGGACGCCAAAAACGAACCGGAAGTGGTCGAGGGGAGAACCTGCCCCGAGTGTGACTCCGCCCTGGTGATTCGCGAGGGGCGTTACGGTAAGTTCATCGGCTGTAGCAGTTATCCGGACTGCAAGCACATCGAACCGCTGGAGCAGCCGGTGGATACCGGCGTTACCTGCCCCAAGTGCAACAAGGGGACGATGATGCGCCGCAAGTCACGCCGTGGAAAGATCTTCTACTCCTGCTCCACCTATCCCGATTGCGATTATGCG
>JBEPXU010000211.1:0-4101 GCA_041641735.1 Ectothiorhodospiraceae bacterium | reverse complement strand
GTCCTCAGCCGAGATGGCTCGGTTGAATGGCGCCGGGTCACGGGCAGTAAACCCGTCGGTGATCGCCTGCGCCTCGGTACGGTATGCCTCAAGGTTGCTGGCCGCTGATGAGACGGCGGGTATGAGCGATAGAAGAAAAAGTGCCGCTGTGAAGAGTCTTTTCGTTATTGTCACATCCTGTCTCCATGTTGAGTGGGGATAGTGGTTTCCTCAACCCCTGAATAATCACAGATTTTATAATTCGATGATAACTGATCCGCTCTAAAACAGAGAGCGTGTCACACTATTGGCGGCTGTGGCGGTATACGTCGTCGGGGTACACATTTATGCAAAGGGTGGTGTTAGGTTGAACGTCTGTTCGCCTACAGAGTATTACTTTGAAGGTGATGTGATGTGTTGGTCCAGATATTCAACCAGGCGCGGACGCTGCTTTTCGTCGGCAAAAGTGGCGATATGGCGGGCACTGTCAATGGACCAGAATGTCTTATCGCCCTGTGCCGCTTGATAGAGCTCAACACCGTGATGATAGGGGATCACCTCATCTGCCTTGCTGTGGATGATTAATACCGGGATATCGTCCAGCTTTCGGATGCTGTCGATAGGGCGATAGTGATCATTGATCAGCAACGACAGTGGCCATTGAAACAGCCAGGTCAGTGCGCTTTTGTCGAGCAGTTCACGCGCCAGATCCCGGAAGCTGGTAAAGGCCCCTTCGACCACCAGGGCTCGAATGCGTGAGCGGTATGGCGAGTCGGCCAGGCCGGTGATGGCGATGGCCGCTCCCAGACTCTGGCCAAAGACAGCGATACGGTCGGTATCGATATCCCGGCGCTTGAACAGCCAGTCGAGCGAGGCGGCCATGTCCTTTTGCAGACCCGGAAGATCGGGTTCCCCCTCCGAAAGCCCATAACCGCGGTAATCCACGAGTAGCACATTGTAGCCGTATTGGGGCAACCACCAGACGCTGCCGATGTGGGTACTGATATTTTCCGCATTGCCATGAAGAAAGAGGATGGTGCCCTTCTCCTGTTGCTGTTGCGGCAACCACCAGGCGTGAAGAGTAAGGCCATCGTCGGTTTTTATCCATTCGTCCTCATAGGCGATATCGACACTGGCCGGATCAAAGACCTGTTGTTTCATCGGTTGAAAAGCCAGCTGGGTACAGCCGGCCAGTCCAAGCAAAAGTATCAGCAGTATGGCGTTGCGGTAACGCATCAGAAATACCAGTGAATGCCGAGCATTGCCTCCTCAGCTGGGTCTTCGCTCTCACCGTAGGCACGTAGCGACAGGCGCAGGCTGAGATCCTTGTCCAGGGCCAGATTGCTCTGAAGGCGATATTCCACCTCATCCCGTTGCAGGGTGGTGCGGTAGGCCTGCCAGCGACTGCTGAACTGGAACTTCCAGCGTGAGGACTCGCTTCCCCACAGCCAGTGGAGGGAGGGACCGACCGCCGGGGCATAGCCGGAGGGGAGGGCATCATCCGCCAGGAGGGTTCCCTCAAGCATCAAGGAGATGAGCTGGTGCTCCCCCAGGCTGTAGGTTGGGCCGCCGCCGCCGCGCACACTGAAGACCAGTGGTTCGCCCTTGCCTTCGGTCAACGGGGTTCGTTCGGCGCCTGCGCTGATACGCCAGGAAATGGGGTCGAAAAAGCGGTTTCTCGGCGTCAGCGAGACGATATCGACCAGGGTGAACGATTCCAGACGTGTTTTGTCCTGTTCGTGCAGGTGGCGGACATGCAGGTCAAAAAAGTCGATTTGCGCCCCGTGCTGATAGCCCGCATCCAGGTCCATCAGGTCATGGTAGGCCGGGCGCACGTAAAGGTCGGTGATGGCATTGCCCTCCAGAGTGCCCTGGTAGAGGGCGAGGCGTGCCGTTGCATGCCCCTGGTCGGGACGATGTGACGGGGTAGGCAGGGGTGGAACGCTCTGCTTGACCGGGACCCGGCTTCGGGCCCGGAGCAGATTGAGTGAACGGCTGGCGGCGGTGTCGCGTTCCCACTCACCGGTGTTGAATTGGTACTGCAGATAGTCATAGGCGGACTCAATAACCTGCGCCCTGCTTTGCTCGGGCAGATTGGTCACAGAGGAGGCGTCCGCCTGCAGTTCCCCCTGTGAGAGCGACAGTGCCAATTCCTGCTCCCCGTCATCGAGTTGATCCAGGCGGTGTTGCAGCAGGGTCAGGCTGGAGGGGCGATAGACGGCCTTTTTGAGTAGGCCTTTTCGGTTCAGTACCTCACGGACGGTATCGCTGGGGATGGCCCAGGCGGGAAAGGCCTGGCTGAGGTTAATACCGGGGCGGGCCACATCGAACAGCGTTAGAAGCTGGTAGGAACAGTTCTCGGAGAAGAAGTAGTAGTCAAAACGGACCGGGCCAAGTTCCCAGGCATGTTCCAGCAGGCGGCGAATCTCGGCATGGGTAAAGTTGAGCTGGTACTCCCAGATGTCGCGGTTCTCCAGGTCGCTGTACTCCTTGACCTTCTCGTAGTAGGGCATGATGGAGAAAAAGCCGGGGTAACCACCGGTAAGCCCCTTGACCGCGAAGATGGCGCCATTGGTTTCCGTCGTCTCCGCCGCATAGTTGATGGCGTAGGAGAGCAGGCGGGTACGCTCATCCTGGTTGGGCATATCTACTCGCAGCAGGGTATGGCCGAACATCGAGGAGGGGTTGTTCAGGTAGGCGGCGGGGAAGATAAGGGTGATCTGGTCGGGATTGATCGCCTGATACCAGTTATTAAATCGTCGGCACTCCTGTTCAGGCAGGCGTGTCGGGTCGAAATGGAGTTTGGACTTGAGCCAGTGGTAACGGGCAATAAAGGCACACTGGGGATTTTGCCGCTTATCGGTCTCCCTTACCGGTGAAAAGAAGGCCGCCAGCGTCGCTTCCAGCTCCGCTTCGGGATTGTATTTTCCGTTCTCGGCGTTGAAGAAATTGGGGCTATCCGCCTGGCTGAAGACGTTTTCACCTTCAAAACCACGGCGGTAATGGATCAGGTCATACCACTCCTGGCTGTCGGCGAGCCGTTGCTGGCGGGCCTGTTGAATCAGTTCATCAAGATAGTCGTTGGCCTGTACCTGGGCGAAGGGGAAAAACAGCAACAAAAGGAGAGGCAATAGCCGTGATAAGCCAGCTTTTCTGGGCATGGTGTGTTGGGTGTAATAACGTGGTGTTCAGATACAAAAACCCCCCGGAGAGAGCCGGGGGGCAGTGGCCGTTGCCTTAGGCAGCGTAGCGAGAGAGGGTCTCGTCTTCTGCCATGACTTCGTTCAGGGAAGCCAGAACCTGCTCAGCAGTAACATCCTCGGAGGAGAAGATCTTATCGAAGTTCTCCTGGGAAGCGCTGTAGAAACGCCCCTTGTCTTGCTCTTCGATGCCCATCAGGTTAGCCATGGTCTCCAGAGACTCACCGTGACCGACAGACATATCACGTGCCAGCTTGTCCATGTTGGAGCCGGTGAACATGGAGAGTTTTTCGCTGGACTGGACAACACCGTCCTGAGTACAGCCGAGGGTACCGGAGGTGATACCGAAGGTCTGGTTGCCGGAGGTACCGTTGGTGGTAACGGCCAGTACCTGCGGTGCAATACCATCCTTGCCATCAAAGACCATGGTGCCGAGACCACAACCGGTATTCTCCTGGGCAGCGAAAGCCGAGGTTGCGGACATGCCAGCGATCAGTGCAGCGGAAATCAGTGTTTTTTTCATCTTGATACCTTCCTTTTTTATGTTGAGAGTCCTACGGATTGAGGCCGTTGAGCCTGTAACACTGATATCACATCTTGTACGCATACGTCTACTATTCGAGCCATGAATTGAGAGGGTATCCATGCTGGAGGGGCGGGAAAACCGTGCCGGGCGACAATTGTTAAAAGTGTGTAAACATAAGGCATCAAAAGCCGCCTTGTTACCAAGGCCGGGAGGGAGGCACAAACGGAGGCGTACGTGCCTGATTTACACCGCTAGTATGACGGATGTCCCTGCCTGTCTGGTAGGTGCCGGGCGGAGGCAATTCGTATGCGTAAGAGCAATACAGGAGGTTGATTCAGCGCGCTACAAAAGCTGGGATTCAAGTTGGGAGCGGATTGCTTGGATCTCTTTCGCAAT
>JBEPXU010000210.1:0-4103 GCA_041641735.1 Ectothiorhodospiraceae bacterium | reverse complement strand
TTATTGGATGTCTGGCGTGTCACAAAGTTTACGGGTGAGCCACATGGTGTAGAGGGACAGCCGGTACGTTGGGTCGCTCCTGATAACCTAACGCATTATCCTTTCCCAGCCGCAAACCGACCGATTGTCAGGGCCGCGGTATTACCTGAAAAGTACCTCATAACCCCCGAACCAGCGCAGTTCGAGGATTATCGCGAGTTTATCGAACAGCTTGAAGCCAGCTTGAGAACAGGGGTTAAGCTGGTTCAGTTCCGCTCAAAAAGACTCGAGCAGGGTGAATTTATTTCAATGGCTGATGAGGTCCTGAAGCGGTGCCATGCACATGGCTGCAAGGCGTTGCTAAATGGCGATCCGGAACTTGCCCATGCATTGGGTTATGACGGTGTACACCTGAGTAGCAAACAATTGGCGCGTATGAACAGCAGGCCACTGGGCAATGAACAATTAGTCGCAGCATCCTGTCATAGTTTGGAAGAGTTGAATATGGCTATTCAACGCAATTGTGACTTTGTGGTACTTGGACCGGTTAAAGTGACAGCAAGCCATCCTGGCAGTGACATCATGGGATGGAAACGTTTCCAGTCGCTTACCGAGTCGTGTGAGATACCTGTGTATGCACTGGGCGGTATGACAGGTGATGATCTCCAGCAGGCATGGGAGAACGGTGCGCAGGGCATTGCTGCCATTCGCTCATTGTGGGAGAGATCCTAATACAAGCATGAACATTCCACTTCTTATAATTGCGGGTGTACTGATTCTAATTAGCGGGTGTTCCGGCGGGGAGAATGCAGTCGTCGATCTTGGCATGGCATCTGGTTGTGATGTTGCGACTACGGTGTGTTCGGTGGATAGTCAGGACATGAGTATTCGACTGATACTGGGGCCGGATGTACAACCATTAAAACGTTTTCCAGTTAAACTTGATATTAATTCAAAGGCTGTTGATAGGGGGAGTGTGGTAATCGATTTTCAGATGAAGGACATGGATATGGGACTGAATCGCTACCGATTGCTGCCTGAAAGGGGTCATTGGGTGGGCGAAGTTACACTGCCCGTTTGCAGTAATTCCAGATTGGACTGGTATGCGCAGGTTGAATTTATGAAGAATAAGACTAAATATATCGCCCGCTTTCCCTTTAAAACACAATCTAATTAAGAAAAGACTCGTCATCGTCGATACTGACTGATTGAGGTGGGCCGGGAATACGATGATTTTCATTGGCCCACTCACCCAAATCAATTAATTTGCAACGCTCGCTGCAAAATGGGCGCCATGGATAGTTCTCATTCCACTGGATTTGCTTTTGGCATGTTGGGCAGGATATTTGACGTGTCATAGGCTGCATATAGCTAATTTAAAATGAATAGTCTGTCGCGCAATTTCCGGTCGTTTATTCGTTGGATGCATGAAGCGTAAGGTAAAACGATGCTTACTACCACTGATCTCGGCATAGTAGGGTGAGTCCTGTTCGAGCATTACCCTAATCATTTGATAGGGGTGGCCCCCTTCCATCTGTTTTTGATAGCCGCCATTCTCGCTGATCAGACTTCTAGGTTCACTGCTACCGCGAATCATTTTGAGTAGCAATTCAATGGCCTGGCGAATCGGGTCGAGTGTGGCGAACCAGCGTTTTTGGTCATTAAAGCGCTGTGTTGTCGAGCCTTCTAGCCATAGGTGGTAGGCGGGAAGGTCAAATTCACAACTCCCTCCGGGGATACTGCTTCGTTGTCGAATGCTTGTTATGAAGTCATCGTCGCGCAACTCCTGTCCTGGTTGGGACTTCATCGCGTGGATATTTTCAGCTAGGTGCTCAAGTGCACGAAGGATGGTTGTAAGCTGCCCCTGATCAATTCCCTGATGTTTGAGCAGTCCACGAAGATTACCGGTTGAACGATCGAGTTCCTTGAGAAGCTCTGTTTTGAAGTCGCCACGGGAAAAGACATCCAGGATATCAAGGAGTGTCGAGATAAAGACCCGACTGCACCAAGGGCTTTCCTGGTTGAGGAAGTAGGATGCTTGGCGGAACAGGTGCTCCAGACGCAACATGGTTCTGATGCGTTCATTTAATGGGTGTTCGTAAGTAATGAAGCCTTGCATCGCGCGTCCATCCCTGCAGAAGTTACTATTCGCTATGCATCATTGCTATTTTAGTATAGTAACGATGCAGTTTCTCAACTTGCAGGCGAAGTGAGTAAATATCGGCGTCATTATGGATGATGTCGTCGGCAGCTTCCAGCCTCTTTTCACGGGGTACCTGGCTGCTGATGATTGAGCGGATAATGTGCTCTTCACTGCCATCACGTGCCATGGTCCGTTCAAGCTGCGTTGTTTCATCGCAATCGATCACCAGTATACGGTCAACCTCATCCTGCCAATGTTTCTCAAGCAGCAAAGGAATTGCAACAATGGCATAAGGCTGACGGATAGAAGCGACTTTGTCGTGCAGCAGCTGGCGTATAGCAGGGTGTGTGATGGCCTCGAGTTGCTGGAGTTTTTCGCTATCGGTGAAGACTATTTGGCGAAGTTTTTCGCGATTGAGGGAGCGGTCAGGCTGGAGAATCTCTTTGCCGAACAGGCTTGTCATCTCAACGATAACGGAAGAACCCGGTTTGACGACCTCGCGTGCAAGCTCATCCGTATCGACAATAGGCACACCATGATGGTTAAACAGATTACATACAGTCGATTTGCCACAGCCAATCCCGCCAGTGAGGCCGATTTTGAGCATATGGCTAGCCTGCAAAGCTGTTTATATATGCGCGTGTAATCTCATCGCCCCAGAGCATGGCAAGCCAGCCTGCGCCTGCAAGGTAGGGACCAAAGGGGATGGGTATCTGGCGATCCCGTCCCATGAAGACAATCATGGATATACCGATAATGGCACCGACGAGGGAGGATAGCAGGATAATCAGTGGAAGCTGCTGCCATCCGAACCAGGCGCCGAACAGGGCAAAGAGCTTGAAGTCGCCGTAGCCCATACCCTCTTTTTTAGTAAGTAGTCGGAAGCCGTGATACACCAGCCATAGAGAGAGGTAACCGGCTATTGCGCCGATGATCGCCGATGGCATTCCGGTAAAGAGACCAAACAGGCTGAGTCCAAGGCCCAGCCAGAGAAATGGCAGGGTGATATCGTCGGGAAGAAGCTGGTGATCGATATCGATGAATGTCAGGGCAATCAGGGCCCAGGTTAACAGGATCCCAAAGGCACCTTGCCAACCAAAACCGAATTTCCAGGCCACAATACCGGTCATCAGCGCAGTGAACAGCTCGATTAAAGGGTAGCGTGCAGAGATCGTTGTAGAGCAGTGTTTACAGCGTCCACGTTGAATCAGGTAACTCAGTACCGGGATATTTTCCAGGGCACCTATCAGGTGCCCACAGTGGGGGCAACGTGAGCGTGGGCTTATGAGGTTGAAGGTTTCTTCTTCACTTTGTTCCTGTTCCAGTAACTCTCGGCACTGCGCCTGCCAGCTTCGCTGCATCATGACCGGCAAGCGCAGAATTACGACATTAAGGAAACTGCCGACGAACAATCCAAGCACCGCCATGCTGCCGATATAGGCAACAGGCTGGGTTTGCAAGATATGAAAAAGGGTATGTGGCACAAGCTATGGTTTCGTAATTATATTATTAGATAGCAGAACCCATCTTGAAGATAGGCAGGTACATCGCGATAACCAGACCACCTACCAATACGCCGAGGACAGCCATGATAAGAGGTTCAAGCAAACTACTAAGAGCATCAACAGCATCGTCGACTTCCTGTTCATAAAAGTCTGCTACCTTGTTTAGCATCATATCCAAGGAGCCGGCCTCCTCACCAATAGATGCCATTTGTACGACCATGTTGGGAAAAACGTCTGCCTGATCCATGGAAGCAGTGAGTGAGGTACCTGTAGCAACATCATCGCGCATTATTACCGTTGCATCACGATATTTGGCATTACCAACTGCGCCGGCAACAGAGTCCATTGCCTCGACTAGCGGGACACCAGCAGCAAACATCGTTGCCAGCGTTCGAGCAAAGCGGGCAACCGCAGCCTTATTAAGGATTACGCCAATGATAGGGATATGCAATGAAACGTGGTCGAGAAAGTCTCTG
>JBEPXU010000209.1:0-4111 GCA_041641735.1 Ectothiorhodospiraceae bacterium | reverse complement strand
CTGCCCTCTTTTGGGGTTGTCGTGAAATCCCGAATGCACAGGCTGGCATCCCGGTCAGTCTGCGAGGGCAATGCTAGGGAGGGGAGATGTCAGGGGTATGAATCGCGGGTGTCAAAACGGTGACACCTTTCGGTCGATTTTCCTTTATTAGCCCACTGTTATATGCCGGGAACGCTGGTATTATCTCCTCTATGCCTTACTATTCCGCGACAGAGTTGCTAGAGAGTTCGATCATCACCTATCGGGGCGAGCCGGTGGGGACGGCGGCGGCGTGCGATCCCAAACCGGCGGCGCCGAATTACGATGAGTGTTTCGTGCGCGACTTCGTCCCTTCGGCACTGGTCTTCCTGATGCGCGGCGATTACGCCATCGTGCGCAACTTCCTCAATACTGTCATGAGCCTGCGGGGACAGCAGTCGGTGATGCCGGGGCACCAGCGGGCCATTGGCCTGATGCCCGCCAGTTTTCGTGTCATCACCGAAAACGGTGAAGAGCGCCTGCTGGCCGATTTCGGCGAAATGGCTATCGGTCGTGTCGCGCCGGTGGACTCGGCGATGTGGTGGATGTTCCTGTTGCGGGCCTATGTCCGTATCAGCGGCGATAGGGAGTTTGCCCGTACCCAGCCTATCCAGGAGTGCATGCGCCAGACCCTGGATCTCTACCTGAAAGAGAGCTTCGAGGCGGCACCAACCATGCTGGTACCGGACGGGTCGTTTATGATCGACCGGCGCATGGGGGTTTACGGTCACCCGCTGGAGATCCAGGCGCTCTATTTCGGCATGCTCAACACCGCCATGGAACTGCTTGAGGAGGGCGAGGCGAACGATGCGATCCGACGTACCATACGCATCCGCAACCGTGCACTGCGCTCCTATGTGCGTATCTATTACTGGATGGGGCGGGATCGGCTCAACGAGATCCACCGCTACCACGCCGAGGAGTTCGGTCCGGAGGCCCGCAATGCGCTCAATGTCTACCCCGAGAGTATCCCCGACTGGATAGATGGCTGGCTCAAGCCGGGGACCGGCTATCTGGTCGGGAATGTCGGCCCCAGCCGGGTCGATTTTCGTTTCTTTGCCATGGGCAATCTGCTGGCGGTCCTGATGGGGCTGGCCAGCGATGAGGAGTCTCAGGCGATTATGCGCCTCTATCACCACCACTGGGATCAGTTGGTGGGTGAGATGCCGTTGAAGATCGTCTACCCGGCTGTTGAGGGCAAGGAGTGGATGTTCATGACCGGCAGCGATCCGAAGAATGCCCCCTGGTCCTACCACAATGGCGGCAACTGGCCGGTGTTGTTGTGGACCTTTATCGGTGCGGCGCGACGCACCGGACGGATGGACCTGGCCGAGCACGCCTTCTTCGAGATCGGCGATCGGCTGACGAAGGATCACTGGCCCGAGTATTACGATGGCCGTTTGGGCAGCCTGATCGGGCGCCGCGCCAACTTCAATCAGGTATGGAGCGCCGCGGCCTACATCCTTGCCCATGAACTGATGGAGAACCCGGCCGCCGGCGAGCTGTTTGACGCGATGTGTTACGAGTAACCGATCGTTGGCGAAGACCCGCATGTTTCGAACAACCCCTCAGGCTAGCGCACCGATAGGAATCCTGGATTCCGGTGCCGGCGGCCTGTCGGTGCTGCAGCAAATCCGTGCTCTGCTTCCCAACGAATCGTTACTTTACGCTGCCGACACGGCGCATATTCCCTATGGCGACAAGACCGCGGCCTTCGTGCGCGAACGGGTCAATCATGTCGCAGCGGCACTGGTTGCGCGGGGCGCCAAGGCGCTGGTCGTCGCCTGCAATACAGCCACGGCTGCCGCGGTGGAATCGTTGCGCGAGCGTTACGCACTGCCGGTTGTGGGGATGGAGCCGGGTGTGAAACCCGCGGTCGAGAGCAGCCGCTGTGGGGTCGTGGGGATTCTTGCCACCGCTGGCATGGTCGAGAGCCGTCGTATGGGGGACCTGGTCAGCCGTTTTGCCGCAGAGCGGGAGGTGATCATTCAGGCCTGTCCCGGTCTGGTGGAACAGGTGGAACGGTTTGCGCTGGATACCCCGGAAACGGCCCGATTGCTACAGCAGTATCTCACGCCGATTCTCGAACGCGGCGCGGACACCCTGGTGCTGGGATGTACCCACTACCCCTTCCTGCGACCGATGGTTGAACGCCTGGCCGGGCCGAAGGTGAATGTGATCGACACCGGTGCGGCGGTGGCCCGTCGCCTGCAGCAGCTTTTGCAGCAGGAAACACTCCTGAACCCCCACAACAGCGGCGCACCGACGGCCTTCTTCAGCACGGCCGCCTCGTCTGATCAAAGCGCACTTTTCTCTCGCCTCCTTGCTCAAGCCGTTGAGGTGCAGCCCTTAACCACAGAAGACACCGCTGCCTCGGTGCCGTGCTAAGATGCCCGCCCGCCAGTACAACCGCAAAATGAAAAGAGCATGAACGACAAACAACGACGTGAGGCGCTGCGCGCCCTGGCCGCTGACCTTCCCGGTATCGATACCGAGGTGTACGAGACCTTTGACAAGGACTGGCATGAGCCGGTGATTGGTATGGGCAATCCCGAGACACCTGTAGCCTTTTTCGGCCGCGACCCGGGGCGTGATGAGGTCCAGCACCAGATGCCGTTTATCGGTGCCGGCGGACAGAAGGTGCGCGGGGCCATTCACGAATACCGCTTCGGTAAGCCCCTGCCAGACTTCGAGACCTCCGTCGAGGTCGGCAAGGGGTTCTTCTGGGCCAACACGGTTCCCTACAAGCCGGTAGGCAACAAGGCCTGGTCGATGAAGGTCAAAAAACAGTTTCAGCCACTGGTCGCCGATCTGTTGCTCAACGCCTGGAACGGTCAGGCCATCATCACGCTGGGGCGTGAGGCCTTCCTCTGGTTTGCCATCAATCAGGAGCGCACGGTCAAGCAGCAGCTTGAGGCGTTCTGGGCACGGGATGACCGTTTCGAAACGCATACCGAGGTTGAGCTGTGTGATGCGGAGGGTAAGTGTCGCAAGTTCAAGCTCTATCCCCTGCCCCACCCCTCGCCGCTCAATGCCACCTGGTACAAGCGTTTTCCTGCACTGCTAAAACAGCGCCTGAAACAACTCAAGGTGTAATCAAAATATCAAGAATTCCAGAGCAAATTGCTCTGGGGCATATCGCAAAAGGAACCGTGGCATATGCCACGGTTTTTTTCTGTCATTCGTTCTAATCATCTTGCGGCGCACGAAATAACAACAACTTAGACGGTTGGCCTGTTCCTTGCGTATACCCGCAACGAATAGTGCCTTCGTACGTCGTCGCCCTTAAGCAATCGGGGCGGCGCGTACGTTTTTTTTGTGATAGATGAAATAGCCGTAAGGAACGAGAATGAAAAAGTACGCCTGTCTTCTGCTCCTGTGTACCACGCCGCTGCATGCGGCCGAGAGCGAACCGCTTGCTATCGATGTTGAGGCCACCCGTCTTAGTGATGTCAGTGGTGAGGAACTCAAGTCTGCCGATCTGGCTGAGGCCCTGACCAAGAATGTTCCATCGGTTTCACTGGTGCGCCGCAGCGGTATCGCCAACGACATCATCCTGCGCGGACAGAAGAAGGACAACATCAACATTCTCGTGGACGGCACCAAGACCTACGGAGCCTGCCCCAACCGGATGGACCCGCCCACCTCGCATATCCTCACCAACAATGTTGAGGGTATCGATATCGTAGAAGGGCCATATGACGTGGAAAATTTCGGCACCTTGAGCGGTGCGGTAAAGATCACCACCAAAAAGCCGGCGAAGGAGATGCAGGGCGAGGTCGGGGTTAATTTCGGTAGCTGGAACTACCAGAAACAGTACGCCACCATCAGCGGCGGCAGTGACCGCGTTCGTTTCCTGCTGAGCGCCTCCAACGAGAGCAGCGATCAGTATGAGGACGGTGACGGCAACGACTTCTACGATCAGATCGAAAACTACGATCCGGGCACAACCTCGCAGTATAAGGATGAATACCGGGATCAGGCCGCCTATGTAAAGCGGACCCTGATGGGTAAGCTCTATGCGGATATTACCGATAACCAGGAGCTGCGCCTGAGTTACACCGCCAACCGAAGCGATGACATCCTCTACCCT
>JBEPXU010000208.1:0-4116 GCA_041641735.1 Ectothiorhodospiraceae bacterium | reverse complement strand
CACTACGCCCTGTTCGATGGTTGGTTCTGATATACCAACCATTGCAGACCACCGCCGCACTTGTTGCCAGTAGTCCGGTGCGCCATCACTCTGGTCAATTGCCGCATAGTATAGCGTAGGCAGTGGACGATAGGTATCACGGCGAATAACCACCGCGTCACCGTCTACAATCAACTCATGCAAAAACTTACGTACATGCGTACCACTGTTGGGTGACATCCCCATCCGCTTTGCAACCTGCCCTACTGTTAGCGGAGCATCGGATTGCGCCAAGATGCGATATGTCATCTCAACCCGGTCTTCAAAGGCCACATATGAGCGTGCGTCGTCAAACATCTTTTGTATCTCCCTTGATAATTACCTTTGCTGTTCCAACATTATACACGAAATGCACATTAGTAGCAAGTAATTGTTAGTTACCCCACCGCAAAACATGCGATGGGGCAAAACATTCTACTAGCTGTTTGTGTCGTCAAGTGTTCCGCCTACGGCGCTGCCCTACGTGCAGCACTTGACGATTTACGAGTTACGCTCATTAACGAGAGATAGCAACCGGTTCCAACAGTCCTCAAGCAGTCTCTCTAGCTTCTGCTGCTGCACATGGTTTGAGCGCCTTAAATCCCACGCCACTATGACCAGCACAACTATCACTGGCCCTTGCTCAGCCGCCCATTGCATCAATGCATTCCATTCCATTACATCGTCGCCCCTGGCCCAGCACCTGTACCCGCCACATAAATTCGCCTAATTCGCAACCCCACCGTACCAGATACCTCCCAAGATGAGGCGTGGTTGTAACCATTAAAGTTAAAGCGTAGGTAGGTATTGGAGGCATAGGTCCGATTAAGGTTAAGGCTTAACGTGTATGCCTTGCCTACTGTCACCGTTGCCGGTATCTGCTCGTCCCATTGTGTTTCGGAGGCCCACCTATCACCCAGGTTTGTCCCTTGCGCAATGTACCACTCGGTTGACGGATCATAGGTTGGATATGCGTCCATTTCAATCCAGATAAACCCAACGGTTGCTGATGCGTTATTGCTAGCTACTCCAATATCGATGCTCCCTTGAATTTGCACGCAACTTCCATCCGCTGACCGGCGAAACTCAACCCCGATCCCAGAGTTATGTACTGCATTCGTGCAATTGCCGCTATCAATTGAGGCCGTACCGGGCATACTATCGCCGGTAAAATCATACATAACCGCCCAGTCACCCTCATATAGTTCAGCGGGGTTTATCTGTCCCGCGCCCGGGCATTCACAATCCTCAGTCCCGTCAGCCTTTAGATAACTCGTGTGATTGCGTATATCATTCTCACCAATTGCGCGCAGTGCGTACCTATGCAAATTGCGCATAGAGCCATATACCGGCGAAACCCCGACATGGAACCACTCTTGCACGAGTGAGTCAAGGACACTTTTTAACCCCTCATACTGTGACGCGGTGACACCGGCTAGCGTGCCATCCAATACCGCGTCATAGTGGCATTTTAGGGTTTGATAAAAATTCGCTGACTCCGCTTCCGATGAGTATCCAGCCGCCTCAACATTCAGTCCCGCCGTATATGCCGCAAGGAAGTCCCGTTGGCCCAACACAATCCCCGGCCAGCGGTTTTTGAAGTCATTCGCCGCCGCCTGGGGGATTGCGCGACTAGCCACCGCGTCGAGAATACTGTCTACGACATCCGCTTGGATTGCCATCACCTGGGTTGCTTTGACGCATGATGACGACACCCATTCACCACCTATTTCGGTAGGGATTTCGATCTCATCATCGTCCCCAGGTTGCGGTATCACATCCTCATCATCCGCAAGGGATGATATGTCAATCTCATCATAGCAGCAATGCCCATAGTATATGCGCAACTTACCATCTACGATTTTAACCTCAGTAACCACTTGTCCCATATCGTCATCTCCTGCCAGTGTTATCCCCCCACTGCCCACCGTTAACAATTCACTTGGCTGATTTGTGGGGGCATCGTCATCTGTTGGTATTGCGCAATCCATGCCCCGTGCCATTGCTGCAATAATGCGTTCCGCCTGCTCTATCGCCCTTAGTCGCTCATCATCATCACCTTGCCATGCGTCGGCACGAGTTAACCGATACATCACCCCGATGACGTGTGACACCCACTGCTCATTAAGGCAAAGCACCCGGACCGGCTGTGCATCATAGTCCGGTTCGGGCGCTGTCAGCGGATAGGGACGCGGGTCATAGATAGGCCATCGTGCTATCGCCCAGTGGTCTATCATCTGGGCATCACCTAACGAGGCCGAAAGGCTTCCACCGCGCTGTCTACTGTCTCCAAGTCTGCGTCGCGGTAATCGGAGGGTTGGATAGTACCGCTACCACCCACTCCGGTTAGGTCGATACCGTCCACCATTGCGGTGATAAAGGCTGCGACATCGGGGTCTGTTTGGTCAATCTGCGCACTACCCGCGAGTACCTTTAGTTCGCTGAATGTCGGCAAACCGATACGCTTCAAGAAGCCGCCTACGGCATTAAACACAAACTGGCCGATTTCCTGCACATCACTGGTCAAGGCCGCCGTTGTTTGCAGCGAGATGCCATCGATTGGCAGGTTGACCGATACATCAGTAATTGCGCCATTTACCAGCGGGTCAACCAGCGGAAATAACTGCTGGGCGAACAATGTCACATCATCAAACGACGTACCTGCTGGCAGGTTAACGGTAAACCGGGAAATGGCTCCCTTGTCATCCCGTACTGTGAAGTTAAGACCGATAGCCATTACTGGGTTCCTTCCTTAGCCGTAACAACGTGCTTAGGCTTTTCGCCCGGCACGGCTACGACACGAAATTGCAGCATGGCGCGAAGCTCACGCACAGTCTCCGCGGACAATGGCTGGCTGCGCTGGTCTAGTACTTCATTCCAGTCACAATCTGGGCCGTTATCACGCGCATACTGTACCAGTCGCGCTACTTCGGGGTTTGGCATAGTTTTTGTCTCCCTTAATCGCCTTAGGCGATTATACCTGTACACAAAACAGCTTATCACGTTTTGTGATAAGCTGCAAGCTGGTCTATCACCCTATTCGTTTAATCGCAGCACGCACTACCGGGTCGCCAGCATGGTAAGCCTCAATAACTGCGCGTAGCGCCACTTTACGTATCCATTGCAGCCTGCCATCCTTATCAGGCCTTGATAGTCGCTCTACGGCCTCACTGTGCCCTGAGAGCATATCTTGCCATCCGGCATTAGGCCACTTAAAGAAACGGCTGAACGCGGCGAACATCACCCCGACTGCCTTACCCCGATGCATACTCATGATTGCCTCAAACGCCACATGGCCCTTGAGTTCAAGCTCAATGCGTGTTAGGTGGTTGTCTGTTTCTTGCTCCGCTGCCTTATCGTACACTCGCAAAAATTGCTCACTCGTGCGGCTGCCTATGTAAACCGTGTGACCAGCATAATCACCATTATCATTTGCGCTGGTGATTTCGCTCATTTTACGTGCTTTGGTTTCTACTCTGCCTTTTCTCCAATCGTCCGCTATACCGTGCGGTGATATGCGGGTATCGTTGGTGTCAATCGCCAAGTCTACACGAGTAAACTTGATGCCCGGTATGTCGTGTATCCAATCAATCAATCCGGCATCGGTCAAGCCTAGTTCTCGCATGTGTTCCAAGTCTTTTCCTGTTAGCGTGACCATTAGCCTTTGCTCAGGTCTGGCAGCATTCCAGTCTGCCCTACCACACATAAACGCTCGTGAACTGGTATAGTTCGGATAGGATTTTAAGATTTCGCCTGAGTCATCAAAGGCAGGGTGCATAGGTACATACTCATCTTTGCTGGTTTCCGTAGGTACTGTGTATCGCATCCAGTCGATAAAAACACTGTGTTGTCGGGGCATTTTTTGTCACCTTTGTGGAGTTTTACCCCCCTATTAGAGCTAGGGGGGTTTTGGGCTATCAGGAGGGGCGCTACCACGGTAGTGATAGTTGCTCACTCACTACGCCCTGTTCAATGGTTGGTTCTGATATACCAACCATTGCAGACCACCGCCGCACTTGTTGCCAGTAGTCCGGTGCGCCATCACTCTGGTCAATTGCCGCATAGTATAGCGTAGGCAGTGGACGATAGGTATCACGG
>JBEPXU010000207.1:0-4125 GCA_041641735.1 Ectothiorhodospiraceae bacterium | reverse complement strand
GCTGCTCCCGCTGAAGGCGAAAGCACCCCGTCAGAGTAAGACTCTGGCATAGCGGCAACCAAACTGGTTGCACCGCTTAAATAAAAAAGCCGGCATAACGCCGGCTTTTTTATTGGCCAAACACAGAGGAGTTACTCGTCGTTTCCGGCCTTTTTACCGGCAGCTGCCTGCAACAGTGGCTGCAGCTCGCCCTTTTGATACATCTCCATCACGATATCGTGTCCGCCAATCAACTCTCCGTTGACGTAGATCTGGGGGAAGGTCGGCCAGTTCTGGTAGCGTGGCAGATTCTCAAAAATCTCAGGGTCTGCCAGTACATTGACATAGGCAAACTCGACGCCACAGGACTGCATCGCCTGCGCGGTACGGCTGGAGAAGCCGCACATCGGCATCTGCGGGCTACCCTTCATGTAAATGACGATGGGGTTGTTCTTTACCTGCTCGTCGATACGTTCTAATACATCCATCGTTTTCTCCCAGATAAATCAGAGGGTTAATTGATTTCCCGCCCCGGTACGGCGATCCCACCGAGGTCATTGGATACAAGTAATATGGATAACTAGGTGGAGGCATTCGCCGGGATATCAAGCCTCGAAGGGATCAACATTCGTCTGCAGCCACAGCTCCAGCAGTGCCAGGTGCCACAACTTGGAACCGCGCAGCTTGGTGAAGTGGGCTTCGTTGTCCGGCTCGGCCAGCAGTTTGTCCACATAGGCCCGGTTGAACAGGCCGCGATTGCGACAGGCCTCGGAGTCGAGGATATTGCGCATAAATTCGAGGAACTCGCCGCGCACATATTTCAGCGCCGGCATCGGGAAGTAGCCCTTGGGACGGTCGATCACCGCATCGGGGATGAGGCCACGAGCGATCTGCTTCAATGCGTATTTGTGGTCATTGCCATCGGGACCCAGTTTCATCTCCGGAGGCATCGCCATAGCCAGTTCCACCAGTTCATGGTCCAGGAAAGGTACCCGTGCCTCCAGGCCCCACGCCATGGTCATGTTGTCCACGCGCTTGACCGGGTCATCGACGATGAGAGTCGTGGTATCCATCCGCAGCACCTTATCCAGATACTCCTCCGCACCGGGCTCGGCCAGCAGCCCTGACACCAATGTCGAGGTGTGGTCCTCACCGCGATAGGCCTCACTGACCGTTTCCAGGAACTCCTGGTGATCACGGTCAAAGTAGTGGCGGGAAAAACGCTCCAGATCACTGCCCTGCTCGGCCGCCATCAGCGGGTACCAGAAGTAACCGGCAAAGACCTCGTCGGCCCCCTGACCGCTCTGCACCACCTTAACCTCCTTCGACACCCGCTCTGAGAGGAGGTAGAAGGCGACCGCATCCTGCCCCACCATCGGCTCGGCCATCTGTGCCACCGCCTCGGGCAGGCGCTTGAGCACCTGATCGTTGGGAATGTGGTACTTGTGATGGCGGGTGTTGTACATCGCCACCACCTGATCGGAATACTCGAACTCGCTGCCCTGCTCTTCGGGCTGATCCTCAAAACCGATAGAGAAGGTAAGGATGTCCTCCACCCCCTGTTCGGCCAGCAGTCCCACCAGCAACGAGGAGTCGAGTCCGCCGGAGAGCAACACACCCACCGGCACATCGGCGATATCCAGACGGCGCTTGACCGATTTTTTCAGTGCCTCGTGCACCGCATCGACCCATTCGGCTTCACTGTAGGGCTCCACCGGACGACTGGCGTAGAGCTGCCAGTAACGGCGCAACTGGGTTTGACCGGTTTTGTCGATACTCAGGCTGTGGCCGGGTTGCAGCTTGCGCACGCCGTTGAGGATGGTACGCGGTGCCGGGATCACCGCGTGCAGGGTAAACTGGTGATGCAGCGCCACCGGATCGATGGAGGTATCCACCCCGCCGGCGGCGAGCAGTGCCTGGGTGTTGGAGGCGAAGAGGAAACCGCTCTCGGTCTGGCTGTAGTAGAGCGGCTTGATCCCAAGTCGGTCACGGGCAAGGAACAGGCGCTGGTTGTGCATATCCCAAATGGCGAAGGCGAACATCCCCGTCAGCCGTTCGACACACTGATCGCCCCAGGCGGCATAGGCCTTGAGGATCACCTCGGTATCCCCGTCGGAGGCAAAACTATGACCGAGGCCTATCAGTTCCTCACGAAGCTGAGGGTAGTTGTAGATGGTACCGTTGAAGACGATGGCCAGCCCCAGTGCCGTATCCACCATGGGCTGATTGCCGCGTTCGGAGAGATCGATAATAGACAGACGTCGATGCCCCAGTGCCACCGGCCCGTCGGAATAGCTGCCCTCATGATCCGGGCCGCGGCGTTCAAGCCGTGCCAGCATCCGCCCGACCCGTGCAAGCTCGGGCACCTTGCCGTCGAGTCTCAACTCACCACAAATTCCACACATGGTTCTTTCCTGTCGTTAAGGACTGACCCGCAGATTATTATCCACCCATTGGACACCATCCACCGAGGCGGCCAGGCTCTGCGCAACCGCCGCGGCACTGTGGTCTGGAACAGCACCCTCGAGCGAGACCACCCCGTTGAAGGTCGACACCCGAATGTCCATGGCCCGGATACGTTTATCCCTCACCAGCAGGCTGTTTACGGCCGCCGTGATCTGGTTATCGGCCCGGGCCTCGGCATAGCTGCGCCCATCATCCGTTCTTCCACCCTGGCCGTAGCCGCCGCTGACAGCCGAGGCACATCCATACAACGATACAAACAGGGCCGCGAGGATCAGGCCAGTCGTTATTCTCATTCTTCACTCCCCCATGCTCCGCCACCGGGTGTGGCAACACTTAAACAATCCCCGGCCTCGACCACAATACTTGTCTTGCCCGGCAACAGTTCTCCATTCAATCGGTTCTCCCCCGTTGCCCCCTCACCGCCGCCGGCGACACCCCACGGCGCGTAACGTCGGCGCTCGGTCAACAAAGTTATCTCGGCCGGCAAGAGAAACTCGAATTCGCGAATCATCCCCTCACCGCCACAACGGGCGCCCTTTCCTCCCGACCCCCGGCGCACGGCATAACGCCTCAAACGCAAAGGGTAGTTCATTTCCAGTACCTCTATCGGGGTGTTAAGGGTATTGGTCATGTGTGTCTGGCGTGCGGAAAGTCCCCCGCCCATGGCGCCGGCACCCATACCGCCGCCCATCGTTTCGTAATAATCCCATTTGCCCTTACCTTCCCCGTCGCCGCGGGCACCCATCGCAAGGTTATTCATCGAACCGTGGCTGGCTGCAGGAATCCGCTCCGGCAGGGCCTGCGCCAAGGCGCCGCAAATCACATCCACAACCCGGCTGGAGGTTTCCACATTACCCGCTGCTACAGCTGCAGGCCGTTCGGCATTTAGCAAGCAGCCTGAGGGCGCATCAAGGGTAATGGGGCGAAAGGCACCGGCGCAGGCGGGTGTCTGGGGCGGCATCAAGCAACGGAAAACATAGTAGACGCCCGCTGCGGCCACCGAGAGCGGACAATTCACATTACCGGCGGTTTGCGCCGCAGTGCCGGCAAAGTCCACATGAATCGTGCCCTTGTTGACTCTCACCTCGGCGGCGATCGCCAGGTCGAAATTGCCCAGTCCGTCATCATCCAGATAGTCACGAAAACGGTAGACACCATCGGGGATCGCCTCCAGTGTCGCGCGCGCCAGCCGCTCGGCATAGTCGTTGAGTTCCTTGAGGGCCTCCTCGTAACGAGCCACTCCCAGCGCACGGACCAACTGCTCCAGTCGCGCCACACCGCTGCGGTTGGCACTTATCTGCGCGGCAAAATCCCCCTGTAATTCATGACCGTTACCGGTGCTGCCTACAATACGTGTAAGCAGTTCCTCATCCACTTCACCGGCACGCACCAGATGTGAGGGGGGGATCACGATCCCCTCCTCCTCCAGGCTGCGGGAGATAGGCATCGAACCCGGTGCATTGCCGCCGATATCGGCATGGTGGGCGCGGTTAGCCACAAACCCCAGCAAGCACCCGGCCTCGAATACCGGCGCGATCACCGTCACATCGGGTAGATGGGTGCCGCCGAGATAGGGATCATTGACCACCACCATGTCACCTTCGCCCCACTCCAGGCTGCCGACAATATCGCGCATGGCGTAGGCCATACTGCCGAGGTGAACAGGGATATGTGCCGCCT
>JBEPXU010000206.1:0-4157 GCA_041641735.1 Ectothiorhodospiraceae bacterium | reverse complement strand
CTGTTTCCGCCCGCGACTGACGCCCCGTGCCAGTTTTATCGTATTGGCGAGTAACCAGTGGCAACACAACGCCGTCTACCGGGAGGACATGGTCGACCGCTGGCTGAAGCGCTGGCAGGCCGAAGGCAAACTCTCGGATGGGCCGGTCAATGCCCTGCAGACCCTGTTTGAGCAATCGCGCCGATTGATGGCCGTGCGCCTGCGTCTCAGTCGTGCCCTTGAGCGCCCCCTGGTGCATCGCCTTATTACCGAGGCGGACAAACGCGCCTTTGTCATGACCGGCAGCGAAGGGTTCAGTCACATGTTTGAACAACAGCGCGTGCTGCGCCACACCGCCAGGACATTAATTCCGAAACTGCAGCATCAATGGCAGGAACGTGGCGAGCTTCCAGAGGATTTGATTCAGTTGATCATCGGGCAGGCGCGGCGTTTTCCACCCGCCATCCATGCCAAGCTGCGGCAACAGCAGGAGCAGAAAAAGGCACAAACCGGTGACATCATCCCCAGCGATGCACAACGCATCCGCAGCCTGAGCAAACTCAAGCAGAAGCCGGGCTATGACTGCCTCTCCCCGGCCTTCACCCTCCTGCGCTACTTCCCCAAGCTGGCGCGAACGATGAGCCTGCGCTTTTACCACAACAGGCTACGCGTCCCCATAACCCCGGACAAACTGACGCATGTGGTGCAAAAGGGCAGTATGGAGGAAGCGGTCAACCAGAGCATCGCGACCTTCTTCAATGAGAACTGGTTCCCCCAGCTGCCCCTGAAAATGGGATTGTTGCTACACGGCCTCAATAGTAACGAGGAGGCCCGAAACCAGTGGGAAAAATCCCTTAAACGCATCGAGCGGGACTTCAACCATGCCCAGCACGAGCACCGCGAACTGATCGAGGCGGAGGAGACCCTCATTGAAAACAGTATCCGGGAGGCGATGCTCGATGCCGATCTTTGGCGCGAACTGGGCGAAGGCAAACCGCGCAAGGGAGAGCTGGATGCGTTCTACCAGTCCTGCCGTGACAATGAATCGCGCATCGAGGAGTCCCAACAAAAAGTGCGGCAACACCTGAAACCCTATGCGCAGCGTCTGGTATCGGCCCTTGCCCTGCTGAAACTGGAGCCGACACAGTCGGAGGATGCCGAGCGTTACCGGGAAGCCGATAAACTTATCCGGCTCTATGATCGCCTGGATGCGGTGTTGCCCTCTGTTCGGGAACTGAAACTCCACGTGGCCACACTGCAGGTGCTGCTCAGTTATCGCAGCGGCAAAAAACAGCCAAAGCTGGCTGACCGCATCGAGGAACAAACCAGCGATGTCCGGCAGCTGCTGACCTCAATACGTGCCTCCCTCAAGGATGTGGACAATCCCTATCCGACGCCACATGGTGGACAGAAACTGATGGATTATCTGTTACTGGAGTCCTATACCGAAGATACACCGGATGGTGACTTCGACCGTGGCAACGATGTCTTTCAGCGTCTGACCTTCCTGCAGAAACGCATCCTTGCCCGGCTGATTGCCATCGCCGAGGGGTCGGAAAACCAGCACCTTTGACCCGTGGCGATACCACCCGGTACCGCCCTTGTCTTCACCCCATGAGAACGCTGGAGGGTAAATACCTGCGCAACTGCTCCAGCGTCTCGGCCCGTTGCAATGCCTGCACAACAGACGGAAGCGGCCTGGCGAGGTTCAAATTGTAGTCAACTTCACCACGCACCTCTGTCGAGAAGGCCAGGTGCTGTTCAGGCGGGGAGAAACGGGCATCGACACTACCGGTATTGCCCCGTGCATCGATTCGATACCATCCATACCGTGGCAACAGCACGGTGTTGTAGGCATGCAGCACATACCCCATCGCCTCATCGGCAAGCCGCTGATAGCCGATCCCGGCAGGAATGTCATTGGCCCGTAACAACGCTGCCAGCAGGTGACTCTTGGCATAACAGATACCATGCCCGGCCGTCAGTACCTCGGAGGCGCGACAGGTCACGGACTCTGCCTCGATATCAAAACTGTGGTCAATCACATCACGCGCAAAGGTAAAACAGCGCTCCGCCAGGGCAGTCTTGTTGCTCACCCCCTCGGCCAGAATCTTTGCCTGCTCATGCACCACCGGGTGGTGCCAGTCGATCACCGAATCCGCGGTGAGGTAAGCGGTTACATCATTCGTGATATCCATGCTTATTATCTCCCTGTTGTCATAGCGTAATTGCGACCACTGGCCGCGTTCACGCCTCATTAATCTCCGCCAGTTATCTCTGCGTTTTACGTAAATCCCGGATAACATCGTCCCTTCTCAGCCACGACGCCAAAGAAAAAGGCCGCAGTCCCAAAGGGAGCTGCGGCCTTTTCAATCGTTACCGGTTATTTCGTTATTTATCCGCTAACCGATCCAACCTCCGTGCGCACGCTCCCGTCTCGCCGCTGCAGTCGCAGCGCGATACGTCGTGCCATTCGTTTGTTGAACAGTTGCGTCATCATGGTTTTGAGTTTGCGTTAAAGCGCTCTGCGAGTCAACGCTTCGTGTTTACGGAATCGCCTTCGGGGTCAGTTCCTCTTCACTGGCCTTGCCGAAGCCGTAACTGGCATAGATATGCTGTGCCGCCTCCGTTGCAAGGTAGTCGAGATAACGCTGTGCATTGTTCCGGTTGCGTCCGTCCTTGAGGATACCGATGGCATAACCCACCTTATCCTGCTTGTTATAGGGTGCAGGGATTGCCACCCCCTCGACCTTTCTGTCTTCACGTCGTGCATGGGCCACTTCGGTTGTCCAGACAATCCCCACGTCGGCCTCACCGTTTTCGATGCGATAGGGCGTTTCACGGTGGTGGCGCGAGGTGAACCAGGTCTTGCCCGGTACGGCCCAGCAACTCTTGCACTGGCGGTTACCGGTCACCTGCTCGTACAGCCCCAGGTCGCGCAGCATCTCCGAACCGTAGAACTTGAAGATCCCCTCGGTGAGCGGATTCGGGTGTGACTGCACCAGATCGTTACGCCCCAGGTCTTTCGGCCCCTTAATCTTTTTCGGGTTACCTTTCGCCACCATGAGCTCAAGCTTGTTGTGGGTGTAGATGATGTGTTTATCCATTCGCCCCCTGGCTTTAAGCTTTTTTAAATGTCCTAGGTTGACGCTGGCATAGAGGTCAGGATTCATCGCGGTTTTCTTGCCGTTAATTTCCCCCTGCTTGAGTAACTGCCCCTTGAGGATCTGACCCGGCGGAATGGTTTCGACATAAACACTTTTGATATCCGGGTGCTTACTCAGAAAGTCACGCATCAACTCATCCATGACCATAAACTGGTTACCCGCCAGGTACATCACCAGATCGGCACTGTAGGAATCATCAATCTGCCCGTAGGCCACCTTGCCGCTCTGATGGAAGGTACGATAGTCCTTGCTATGCCCCGCATCGGCAGCCATCGCATTACCGGCTATCAAGACAGCAGTAGAAAGCCCCAACAGGGTCCGGGTTAGACGCATTTTCATCTCCACACTCCTTTATGATTTTTTTACTCTGACCCGAATGAGACGTCTGCGTGTCGCCGTTTATTCCCGGATGGAGTGAGGGTGCCAACCCTATAAGAACTATGGGATTAGTGGAATAAGAAGATTGAATACGGGAGCCGTAGGCACTGGCCCGTTATGGTGCTATTACTTGTGTATAGCAGACGATGGGAGGGTAATACCATGACTGCTGAAATTCTAATGCATATCGATGAAGAGTTGAGCCAGGAGCAGAAGAGTGAGCTGCTGCGCTCTTTCGGAAACCGTGACGAAGGCATGCATCCGCACCTTCGCACACAAATGCCGCACATGATGTTCGTTGCCTACGACCCTGAGGAGCTATGCCCTCACGATCTGGTTGAGATTGCAGGCGAGTCCGGGGTGCATGCGCAGATCGTTGACCTTTAGCCGCATGCTGCGATGAAATTAATGTGTTAGATAGCCTGTCGGGCGAGGCGGGCTATTGTGCACCGCCCTCATCACATCGATAAAGGTATCCGGCGCAACAGCCTCGCTAAAATAGAACCCCTGTATCTCGTCGCACTCCATACCGGTGACGAACACCAATTGCTCAACCGTTTCCACGCCTTCTGCCACGATACGCAGATTGATACTCTTGGCCATGGCAATAATCGCCGTGGTCAGGGAGGCGTG
>JBEPXU010000205.1:0-4158 GCA_041641735.1 Ectothiorhodospiraceae bacterium | reverse complement strand
TGCGGTTGTGTCGGCCAGTCCGGTGGCGGCTGGGCGCACTATGTGGGCCAGGAGAAGTTGCGGCCGCAGGCCGGCTGGGCCCCCATCGCCTTCGCCCTGGATTGGAACCGTCCGCCGCGCCACATGAACTCCACCACCTATTGGTACTTCCACACCGACCAGTGGCGCTACGAGCGGGTCAGTGCCGACAGCCTGATGACACCCATCGCCAAGGGCAAGTACAAGGGCTACACCCTGGGCGACTACAACGTGGTCTCGCAACGCCTTGGCTGGCTGCCCTCCGCTCCGCATTTCAACAAAAACCCGATGGAGGTGGTGGCCGACGCCGAACAGGCCGGCGCGACCGACGAAGCCGGGGTTGCCAACTACATGGTGGACAAGCTCAAGAGCGGCGAACTGGCCTTTGCCAGCGAAGATATCGATGCGCCAGAGAATCATCCCCGCAATCTCTTCGTCTGGCGCGCCAACCTCATCGGCTGCTCGGCCAAGGGCCACGAGTATTTCCTCAAGCACCTGCTCGGTGCGCAGAACGGGGTACTGGCCGAGGGTGTCGAGGGCGCCGAATCCAAAGAGATTAAATGGCACGAGAAGGCACCGACCGCCAAGCTGGATCTGATGGTGGACATCAACTTCCGCCTCAACTCCACCGGTGCCTATTCGGATATCGTCCTTCCCACCGCCACCTGGTACGAGAAGGATGATCTGAACACCACCGACATGCACCCGTTCATCCATCCGTTGTCCAAGGCGGTGGACCCGGCCTGGGAAGCCAAGTCGGACTGGAACATCTTCAAGGAACTGGCCGAACGCTTCTCCGATCTGGCCGCAGTCCATCTTGGCACGAGAAAGGATGTGGTGGCTCTTCCCATGCAGCACGATACCGCCATGGCGCTGGCCCAGCCCTTCGGCGAGGTCAAGGACTGGAAGAAAGGTGACTGCGAGCCGGTGCCGGGCAAAACCCTGCCGATGTTGAAGGTGGTCGAACGTGACTATCCCAACACCTACAAAAAGTTTATCGCCCTGGGGCCGCTGATGGAAAAACTGCCCAACACCATCAAAGGCGTCGAGTGGGATACCAGCGACGAGTACGAACACCTCAAGCACCACAACGGCACGATCAAACTCGACGGTGTCAGCAAGGGGATGCCCTCGCTGGAAGAGGCAAGCCAGGCCTGCGATGCGGTGATGCGCATGGCACCGGAGACCTGCGGCGAGGTGGCGCACAAGTCCTGGGTGGCGCAGTCGGCCAAGACCGGCATCGACCACACCCACCTGTGCGATTCACGCCGCGATGAGGTGATCACCTTCAAGGACATCCAGGCCCAGCCGCGCAAGATCATCACCGCGCCCACCTGGTCCGGCATCGAGTCCCACGAGGTGAGCTACAACGCCTGCTACACCAACGTGCACGAGCACATCCCACTGCGCACGCTTACCGGCCGTGCCCAGTTCTACATGGACCACGAGTGGATGCTCGACTTCGGTGAGGGCTTCTGCGCCTACCGTCCGGGGCTGGATATGAAAAACACGATGGTGCCCAAGCACCTGAAGGACAAGCCACACCTGCTGCTCAACTGGATCACACCGCACTCCAAGTGGGGTATCCACTCCACCTACCAGGACAACCAACGCATGCTGACCCTGTTCCGCGGCGGGCCGTATGTGTGGGTCTCCGAGGAGGATGCCAAGTCGGTCGGCCTGGAGGACAACGACTGGATCGAGGCGCTCAACGACAACGGCGCCACCATGGCCCGCGTCGTGGTCAGTCAGCGCGTCCCCCGCGGCATGGCCATCATGTATCACGCCCAGGAGAAGAATGTGAACGTGCCCGGCTCCAACACCACCGGCAAGCGTGGCGGCATTCTCAACTCGGTCACTCGCGTGGTGGTCAAACCGACTCACATGATCGGCGGCTACGCGCAGTTCTCCTACTCGTTCAACTACATGGGCCCGGTCGGTTCCAACCGCGACGAGTTCGTACTGCTGCACAAGATCGCCGACAAGGATATCGACTGGCTCGAACGCCCGCTAACCCCGGAGCGCGAAGCCAAGCCGAATCCTCCCGGCATCAACAACTAAGTCACTGAACCGAGATTTGAGGAGAACATCATGAAAATCCGCGCACAAATCGCCATGGTGCTTAACCTGGACAAGTGCATCGGTTGCCACACCTGTTCGGTGACCTGCAAAAACGTCTGGACCAATCGCAAGGGTGTTGAGTACGCCTGGTTTAACAACGTCGAGTCCAAACCCGGCATCGGCTATCCCAAGCAGTGGGAAAACCAGGATAAGTGGAAAGGCGGCTGGACGAAGAAAAACGGCAAGCTGGAACTCAAGGCCGGCGGCCGCAGCAGCAAGCTGATGAAGATCTTCGCTAACCCTGACATGCCCGAAATCGACGACTACTACGAGCCGTTCGAAATGGACTATCAGAACCTGCAGCGCGGGCCGCTGCGTGAGGCGGCCCCCACCGCCCGCCCACGCTCGCAGATCACCGGTGAGACCATGGAGAAGATCCACTGGGGTCCCAACTGGGAGGACGACCTGGCTGGCGAATTCGCCAAGCGCAGCGTCGACAAGAACTTCGACGGCATCCAGAAGCAGATGTACAAGGAGTTCGAGAACACCTTCCACATGTACCTGCCGAGGCTATGTAACCACTGCCTCAACCCGGCCTGTGTCGCCTCCTGCCCCTCCGGCTCGATCTACAAGCGCGAGGAGGATGGCATCGTGCTGGTCGACCAGGACAAGTGCCGCGGCTGGCGCATGTGCGTCAGTGGCTGCCCTTACAAGAAGGTCTACTACAACTGGGAGTCGGGCAAGGCGGAAAAGTGCATCGGTTGCTACCCGCGTATCGAATCGGGCATGCCCACCGTCTGCGCCGAGTCCTGTGTCGGCCGTATTCGCTATCAGGGCGTAATTCTCTACGATGCCGACCGCATCGAAGATGCCGCCTCCACCGATGAGAACGGGTTATACGATGCGCAGATGGGTATCTTCCTCGATCCCAACGATCCACAAATCATCGAGCAGGCCAAGCGCGACGGCGTACCGGAGACCTGGATCCTCGCCGCGCAGAAATCCCCGGTGTGGAAAATGGCGATGGAGTGGAAAATCGCCTTCCCCATCCACCCGGAATTCCGCACCCTGCCGATGATGTGGTACGTGCCGCCGCTCTCTCCGGTGCAGACCCAGCTGGATCAGGGCAATCTGCCGACCGAGGCAGACGGCAACATCCCCAAGTCCGAAGCACTGCGTTTCCCGGCACAGTATCTGGCCAACCTGCTCACTGCGGGCGATACCAAACCGATCATCTCGGCGCTCAATCGTCTGCTGTCGATGCGCAGCTACCAACGCGGCAAACACGTGGACAACACCGTCGACACTGCCGCGCTCGAAGCCGCTGGCATCACCGCAGAACAGGCCGAGGAGATGTATCGCTATCTGGCCATCGCCAATTACGAGGATCGCTTCGTCATTCCCACCTCACGCGAAGAGTACCTGCAGGAGGATATCTACGCCTTCCAGGGTCAGATGGGGTTTGCACCTGGCAACACCAGCGCCGCCTCCGGCGAGGGCTTCTCCCTGTTCCCATCGCGGCGTACATCCAATGAGGTACCGATTGAATTTGTTCCCCGTCCGAAACAGAAAGACAAGGTTTAAGGAGTCCACACAATGATTATCTACACCATTCTCTCCCGCCTGCTCGATTACCCGGATCCGGATCTGAAAGGGAACATCGATGCAATACAGAAGGCTCTTGTCGACGACACTGCCGTCAAGGAAGAGGAACGAACCGTTATCGGAGAATTTCTCGAACAGTTGCGCCAGCAAAGCCTGATGGAACTACAGCAGGACTATGTACAGACCTTTGACATGGTGCCTGAACACAGTCTGCACCTGACCCATCACCTGTTTGGGGATGATCGCGGTCGCGGACCGGCGCTGGTGGATCTCAGCGAGCATTACAAGGGGATGGGGCTGGGTATGAAAGAGGGAGAGATCCCCGACTACCTGCCACTGATCCTGGAGTATGTGAGCACTCTTGATGAGGTGGCTGCACGGATGTTCCTTGCCGATGCCGGCAAGGTTCTGACAGTGCTTGCCGCGAACCTCGAAAAATCCGACAGCCGATACGCCCCCCTGTTACGGCTTGTC